>JAYVZR010000231.1:0-4963 GCA_043783135.1 Ferruginibacter sp.
TGCAGCATTATCTAACCCCAACAGGTTAGCCGAAAAATTCATAATCATGTGCCCCATTGATGGATGCCCCTTAGGAATTTCTGGAAAAAGTTTAGAAAAAAATGGCCCTACAATACGTGACAAAAGCCTTATCCCTCCTGCCTTTTCAGCAATATTCATAAAGCCAATAAATAATGCTAAAATACCTATAAGCTTTAAACAAATTTCAACAGCTACCCAACAGGTTTCAATAATGCCATCCAATTTCAACGGATTGGCAGGGTCACTTGCTTTACCGCTAACCATCCATGCAAAAATTTGCGAGTCGCCAAAGAAAAAACATTTAACACCAGCCACGGTGATAGCAATAATTATAAACGCCGACCAAATTCTACTTAATGCCATAGTATTAATGGATAATTGATAATTGATAATTTGCTTTGCCGTTGATAATTATTGCTTACATTTTTATGTTAACCGCCACTATTCTCATGTGGCCACAAATTAGCGTTTTATACTGAAAACTGATATTTCAAAGCAAACCTTACCTTTGCAGCCTGAAAATACTTTCGGTTAATGATTAACAGTAATATAAAATTTAAAAACCTCATTAACGTATAAAACATTAAACAAATAACATGGCTTTAAAGGCAGGCATCGTGGGGTTACCCAATGTAGGAAAATCAACTTTATTTAATGCAGTAAGCAATAGTGCAAAAGCACAGGCAAGCAATTACCGGTTTTGTACCATTGAACCCAATACAGGTTTGGTAAATGTACCAGATCCAAGAATAGATAAACTGGCGGAACTGGTACAGCCTAACCGTACCGTACCTACACAAATTGAAATAGTAGATATTGCCGGGTTGGTACGTGGTGCCAGTAAGGGTGAAGGATTAGGCAATAAATTTCTAGCGAACATCCGTGAGGTAGATGCCATTATTCATGTAATACGTTGTTTTGAAGATGAGAATATTTTAAGGGATGAGGGCGCTATTGATCCGCTCAGCGATAAAGAAATTATCGAAACAGAACTGCAGTTAAAAGACCTTGAAAGTGTAGAAAGAAAAATAGCCCGTACAGAAAAAATGTTGAAAACAGGCGATGCAAAATTGAAACTGGAATATGATGTTTTACTCAGGTGCAAAGAACATTTAAATAAAGGCAAAAGTATTTTGTCGATGAGTTTATCAAAAGAAGAAAAAGCGGCGATCGCTGAAAATTTTTTATTAAGTGATAAACCTGTTTTATATGTTGCCAATGTTGATGAAGCAAGTATGCATACCGGTAATAAATATTCTGATGCGTTGATGGAGGCTGTAAAAAAAGAAAATGCAGAAGCCATTATTATGACGAATGCCATTGAAGCACAAATTGCAGAAATGGATAATCCTGAAGACAAGGCCATGTTTATGGAAGAATATAAAATGGCAGAACCCGCTTTGGACAGGCTGATACATTCCACCTATAAATTATTAAATTTATCTACCTACTTTACTGCAGGCGTGCAGGAAGTAAGGGCATGGACCATTCACCAGGGCTGGAAAGCGCCCCAGGCAGCAAGTGTTATCCATACTGATTTTGAGAAAGGGTTTATAAAGGCAGAAGTTATTGCTTACCAAGATTTCATTACTTATAAATCAGAGGCTACCTGCAGGGAAAATGGCCGGTTACGAATTGAAGGAAAAGAATATATAGTACATGATGGAGATGTAATGCACTTTAGGTTTAATGTGTAAGTATCACATCAAAAAAAGAGATAAAAAAGACCCCGTTTCTGCAAGGCCTTTTTATTTGTATCAAATTATTGAGGTAACAATACCTGGTCTATTTTTTGCAAAACACCATTTAAATATTGCTGGTCGCTTGTACCTGAAGGATCGGGTATAAGTGGCGATGCGTTGATAATAATATTTGATGCTGTTGCGTTGGCTACCCCTTTTACCGTTGCAGTAGTAACAAATGGAGTACCAAAAACAGCCGTTAACCCTACGCCCGGATGTGTTAGGACCGCACCATTTAAAAGTGTAGGATAGTAAGTTGTAGTTGTAGGAAAATTATTTGTATAAGCCCTGCTGCCTAAAATATGATATACAACAATCCCCTTTACAGTCTGTGCCGTTAACACGCTGTATAGTGCAGGGTTGCTGAATACTGCCGGAGAAGACGCCAATACTTTAGCCTGTCCAAATGCGGTAGAAGGCGGAACACCTAGTGCTAATAATCCCTTGTAAATAGCACCAGTAAGTGTTACCTGAAAAGCTGCATTTGTAGGTGCAAATACTGTAAGGTTTGCACCGATGTTTAATAGGGCTCCCTGCAATGTACCCGGTGCAGCCGTGCCGCTATCAGCACGGTTAATAGCCGCTTTTAAATACGTTAATTTAGGGTCGGTACTTATCCTGTCCCATAAATAACGCGATGGCGGTGTAGGAACAAAAGCAGTGTTATATATCACTCCATTTGCAGCAAAAATATTGGGTGATATTAATGGAATATTATTTACCCATGCCCCATTACGTGTTGTGGGAAAAGTTGTTAATCTTAATAAAGCGCTTACCGTTGGTGCAGGATTTAAAATGGTTGGATATTGAAAATTGGGAAAGGTTGAAGGAATATTTGCTGATGCCAATGCCTGGCCACCGATATTATAACTTACAATAGCCCCTGCAGTAGCTGTTGGTATGTTTGCTGTAATAAATGCAGAGAAAACAGCATCCGGTGCAGTTAATGGTACAGCGCCGCCTGAGATGGCGTTAATAAAAAATTTCATAGCATTATTGTCCGGTACAAACATGGTATAGGTGGCATCCGTATTACTTATAAGCGCCACCATGCCTGCTTTTATTATAAGCCTGTTATAAAGGCTGTCAGTTGGTGTAGCGGCAATAGCAGCACCTAACGATAACCCTGTTGGAGGTGGAACTGTTTCCTCTGGAAACTCTGCTGGTGGTTTGTTACAAGACGATAAAACCAGTATTACAAAACCAATCAACAACAAATGAATTTTAATTTTTTGAATTATATATTTCATAAACAAAGTTTTAATTTTAAATAGAGCAGTAGGTTTTGATTAAATTATATTAATAAACATTATACCCGAAACTAATATAATACAGGCCCCCTACGTAGGAGTTACCGACTCCATTGTAGTAGTATTGGTTCAGCAAATTAGTCGCCCCCAGTTTAATAATAGATTTTGCTTTTGAAATTTTATAACTGAATTGTGCATCCAGGGTTTGTACCGATGGTAAATCACCTGTTGCCAAATCACCCTGGAAATAAAAAGCATCCTGCCACCTGTATGCCACAGTAAATCCCATCAGTTTGTTTTTGCCAAAACCGGAATTGGCAACACTTGCATTCAATTTATATTTTGGTGAATTAAATGAAGCAATAAAATTTGCAGGAACGTTTGTTAAATTATCTGAAGCAAAATTGAAGTTTATAGAATAGTTACGCGGTAAACCATAACTCAATCCTATACCATAACCATTAGTCTGTACTTTTGATGGAGAGTTAACAGGCACAGAATAAACTTGACCATGTTGTAAATCAACCGGCCCACCATTTTTAGCCTGAACTACCCTTGTCCGTGCCAGGAAATCGGTATATTGTCCCCAGTATCCAAATACATCTATCAGCAATTTTGAATCCATTACCAACCCTTTATACCCCAATTCAAAAGAACTGAGCGATTCTGGTTTTAGTGGAGTAAAATCAAACTTAATCAATTTATTATTATTTCCCAATGAATCAACGTAATAAGCAGGGTTAGTATCGAAACTGTATATATCAATAAATGCCTTATTGCCGCCAATCAGTAAATATGAAGGTAAAACGAGGTTTATCCATTGCATTTGATTGGAAGGAAAACGATACGCTGTTTGGTATGAAAATCTGATATTATTGTTTTCTGCAACTTTATATAAAGCAGTTACCCTTGGAGTAAAACGGCCATTAAAGTTTTGATTTTTATCGTACCTGCCGGAAAACGATATATTTAGCTTGTTTGTAATTGCCCTCGATGCCTGTATAAACCCCCCGGCTTCAGTTATGCCAATTGGTCCTGCAGTATCTGCAAACAATGTTCCCTGCGAGTTCAACCTATACTCTTTAAAATTAGCCCCAATAAGAATATCTGCAACAGATTTGGTAATGGGGGTTAAATTATAATTGGCTTCCGCAGCATACAAATCTGACCGGTCTAATAACAACCCTCCGTTTGGAACAGGTACCTGGCGAACCTTGTTATAAATAGTATTAAATTCGTCTGACCCTGCTGCAGGCCTTCCAACATCTGCAACGGCTCTTGCCGCGTTATGGGCATTTTGTACAGATGAACCGCCAAGCATGGCATTTAAATACGCCTGGCCATATTGGGCATACCATCCTGTTGATCCTCCGCTGGGTTTCCATACTTCATTAAATACCTGTGTGGTAGCGCCAAGATTGTAAGTATCGCCGGCATTTTCCTGTGTTGTATAAGCACGGAACATCCAGTTTTTATTAGTTAATTGAAACAGGTACTGCCCCATTTTAAAATTTTTAATTGAGTACCTTGAAGCAGCAGTATAAACAGTGTTTCCCGTACCCCAATAAGCGGCTAAAGTTGCTTCTGTACCTGGTGTAATTTTATAATTTAAAGATCCTCCTATTTTATAATTTACTGTATTGGGATCTATTACTTCCTTTTCAGTATAACCTGTTCGGGATACATTAAGTGGTTGTGTTGTTAATGTGCTTATAAAGGGAGCCAGAAAAGGGGCCTGGGCAGCAATTCCAGTTAATACTTGCCGGATATCTGCTGATGTTTCATCACCATAAACATTTATACCATTATAGTTCGGATCGGTAATTCTGGTACCTGATTTAACAGTAGTATTCAATAGGTCGTAATTCCTGTTATCTATTCCTATCCAGTCTTTACCCTGTATA
Organism: Ferruginibacter sp.; assembly: GCA_043783135.1. Lineage (GTDB taxonomy): Bacteria > Bacteroidota > Bacteroidia > Chitinophagales > Chitinophagaceae > Ferruginibacter. The sequence continues at coordinate 4,918 of JAYVZR010000231.1, forward strand.
TATTCTGTAGTTATTTTATAGGCAAATTTTTCAGATACTTTTTGTG
>JAYVZR010000232.1:0-4956 GCA_043783135.1 Ferruginibacter sp.
TTCACCGTCGCCACAATTTTTTTCTACACATGCTTATGCGGCAGCAAAAGCGGCCATTATTGGGTTTAGTAAATCCATTGCTGCTTATTATGCAAAAGATAATATTACTGTAAACGTAATTGCCCCGGCACTGGTGGAAACACCGATGGCAAAAAGGGCGGCAAAGGATGAAACAATTTTGTCGTTCATCAAAACAAAACAACCTTTGGATGGCGGAAGAATTGGAAAACCGGAAGATTTGGATGGACTGGCAATATATTTTATGAGCGACTTATCGAAATTTACAACAGGGCAGGTGGTGGCGGTTGATGGAGGATGGGCGGTAAGTGAAGGGCAAGCCCCTCCTAACCTCCCCTGAGGGGAGGAACAAGTCAAGAGTTTAAAAATTTGGAGTGTATGCTGATTGTATTATAGCTGAATAGAAAAATAAAGTTGAAATGGAAGATAAAATGTTTAGTGCTGGTAAGAAGTACCGCCTCCTCTCCTTGAAGAGGAGGATGGGGGTGGAAAGGCCGAAATGTTTAGTAAAGAAATGAAGTGCCTTCCCTTTTCTTCGGGGAAGGGAATGAGGGATGTGGCCATTGTTTAATAAAGCAATAAAGTTGAAATGGAAGATAAAATGTTTAGTAAAGGGATGAAGCGCCGCTCCCTTCCTTCATGGAAAGGAGATGGATGGATGGGCTGCATTGGAATAGATTTAGGAGGCACCCGTATTAAAGGTGTGGTGATAGATGCGGCAGGAAATATCCTGCATCAGTTGTATACAGCTACCAATGATGGTGATGGCGAAGTATGGAAGGATGCTATTGCAACAACAGTTGATGCATTAAAAGAAAAAATAAATGCTGCAAATATAATTGTAGGAATATCTGCACCGGGGCTGCCAAACAACAATAATACGGTGATAGCATTTATGCCCGGCAGGTTAGGAGGATTGGAAAATTTTGTGTGGAAAGATTTTTTAAATACCACTGCGTATGTTTTAAATGATGGGGTGGCTGCAATGGTTGCTGAGGCCAAAACTGGTGCTGCAAAAAATAGTACCAATGCAATTATGGTAACATTAGGAACTGGTGTTGGTGGCGCATTGCTGATAAATAAGAAGGCTTTCCAGGGGTCGTTTAATAAAGCTGGTCATATAGGGCATATGGTGATAGATAGCAGCGGAGAGCCTGATGTAACAAATATGCCCGGCAGTTTAGAAGATTGTATAGGCAATTGTACTATTGAAAAAAGAAGCGGCGGGAAATATACATCAACACATCAATTATTGATTGCCTGCAGAAATGGGGATGCATTTGCCAAAGATATCTGGATGACTTCTATAAAAAAACTGGCAATTGGTTTGGCATCAGTAAGTAATATTATTTCGCCGGATACTATAATTGTTGGTGGTGGCATAGCAGAAGCCAATGATGATTTATTTGTGCCACTCAATAAAATGATTGATGAATACGAATGGCAACCTGGCGGAATAAAAGCGACTATTGTAAAAGCAAAACATGGTGATTTGGCAGGTGCAATCGGCGCTGCATGTTATGCAATGGAAAAATATAAAGAAGAGATAAAATAACTTATATGAATGTTATAGAACAATACATTAGCAAAGGCAAAGCGATTGCAGATACAGTTTTGCTGCAGCAACAAAAAATTGAACAGGCGGCACAGTGGTTTTCTGAAACAATACTGAGCGGTAGGATGGTACATGTGTTTGGCAGCGGCCATAGCAGGATAATGGTGGAAGAAATGTGGCCACGATATGGTTCGTTCCCCGGTTTTAATCCTATTGTTGAATTGTCGCTATCATTTCACAATCTTGTAGTAGGCGCCAATGGACAAAGGCAAGCCATGTTTTTAGAAAATGTGCCGGGGCTTGCAGACAGGATACTCAGGAATTTTGATTTAAAGGAAACAGATACTGCATTGGTAATATCCTCAAGCGGCTGCAATGTAGTGCCGGTTGAAATGGCAGAAATTTTTCAGCAGAGAAAAATAAAAGTAGTTGCAGTTGTTACCTCGGCGCATTTGCAGGCAAGCACCAGTAAACGCAGTGACGGAAAAAAATTGGCAGACTTTGCCGATTTAGTTTTAGATACCGGCGCACCTGCAGGCGATTCTATGATTTATGTTGACGGTTTGGAAACCCCGGTGGCACCAGGCTCTACACTGGGTGGCGTATTTATTATCAATACCATCAAGGCAAGACTGGCCGAAATACTGACGCAACAAAATCATCCGCCAAAAGTATTAACTGCTGGTTGTATTGTAGGAATACAAAAGGCCACAGAGCTTTTTGAAGCAGCATACGACGAGCATGCACACCGTTTGGCAAAGCTGTATGAAAAAGTAGGGTACTCAAGTTATGTATCTCAAAATAAATTTTAAGATTATTAAACTATTAAGTGTTTAGTATTTTTAATATTTCATAACCATTATTTGTAATAAATTTTATTTACCAAAACCGTTTAAAAAAATGACATCTATTCCCATTCGCACTACAGTTGTTGGCAGTTATCCTTTTCCGGGATGGCTGGAATTTGCAACAAAAAATATGGATCAATTTGGCGCAGCCGATATTGAAGAAATGATAGAAGATGCTGTTATTGCCGCGATACACGACCAGGTTACTGCCAGCCTTGATGTAATTACAGATGGCGAACAAACAAGGCTTGATTTCAATTTATCTTTTTATGGTTATATAAACGGAATTGAAAATAATGAATCCGAGACAAGGAAGTTTGGGCCGCCGGCGCATGACCAACGTGGTAAAAATAGTATTATTGGTGAGTTGCAGGCGCCAAACGGGTTGGGTGCAGTTAAAGAATATCTGCGGTTAAAAAAACTGGCACCTGCAGGTCCGGTATTAAAGGCAAGTATACCGGGCCCTTATACATTAAGCGGGCGTTTGTTGCCCAATGAAAAATATAAAACACGTTTTGATATTACTGAAGTATTGTTGCCCATGATAAGTAAAGAGCTGGAAGCATTGGTGGCAGCTGGTTGTACAGAGATAACAGTTGATGAACCATCCATGAGTTGTTATGCTTATAAAGAAGATACCAAAAGGTTTGTAGATATTTTTAACCGTACCGTAAAACCTGTTGTAGGTAAATGTAACCTTAGTACGCATTTATGTTTTGGAAATTTTAAGGGTCATGCTGTTGGTTACAGAAGTATTAAACCCATGCTGCCCGATTTTTTGGATATGACGGTGAATGAAATTCATATTGAGATGGCCAACCGTGAATTTTCGGAAATTGAATTGCTGGCAGCATTTGCTGAAAGAATGAATGTTGCAGTGGGTATTATTGATGTAAAAAATTATTATGTAGAAACAATAGACGATGTGGTGGAACGGATTAATAAATGTTTAAAATATGTACCTGCTGAAAAATTATCAGTGGCACCAGATTGCGGATTAAGTCAAACGGCAAGATGGGCTTCGAGGCAGAAGCTGATTAATATGGTAGCAGGAGCAAAAAAAGTAAGACAATCATTGTAATGAATTTAATACCCGCTGTTAAAAAAAATGAATTATTGATTTCTGAAATGGATTCCTTCATCAATGATGAAACACATTTCTATTTATGGTGGCTGGGGCAAAGCGGCTACCTGTTACAATGGAAAGGGAAGCGGGTTTTGATTGACCCATATCTTTCTGATTCATTAACAAAAAAATATTTAACAACAGATAAGCCACATACAAGGATGAGCGAGCTGGTAGTGCACCCGGAATTGCTGAAAGGGATTTCAGTTGTAACCTCAAGCCACAGCCATACCGATCACCTTGATGCTGAAACACTGGTACCTGTTTTAAAAAACAATCCCGCAATAAAATTTATTATCCCCGAAGCCAATAGAAATTTTGTGGCTGAAAGAGTAAACTGTGCAGTTGATTTTCCTATTGGCCTAAATGATGGAAGAATGGTAACGCTTGATGGATTTACCTTTCACGGCATACCGGCAAAACACAATCAAATTGAAAGAGATGAAAAAGGTAATTGCAGGTTTATGGGATATGTAATTGAGTTTGGCAACTATAAAATTTATCATAGCGGCGACACCCTTTGGTTTGACGAAATGATTAATTTGCTGGCACCCTTCTCTGTTGATGTTGCTATTCTGCCCATCAACGGCAATAAGCCCGAACGTAAAGTAGCTGGGAACCTGGATTGTAAAGAAGCTGCATCCCTTGCAAAAGCTATTCATGCAAAAACAGTAATTCCCTGTCATTATAATATGTTTGTTTTTAATACGGCCGATGCAAACGATTTTGCAAAAGAAGCTACAGCAATAATGCAGCCGTATACAATTTTATGTGGAGGGGAATATTATTTGTCAAAATAACAAATCCATCCTAATTTTTGTGCTCAATTTTTTTCTTCATGCTTTACCGGTAAACTATCATTCGCATAATTGCCTAGGGTTGAATCAACAATTTTTAAACTTTTTTGGGGTTTAAATTTTGGTTTGATATGTTTATCACGAACTTTTGTTTTAGCAGGAGAAACTTCTACATTCATAAAAGCCGAACTGTCCGCGGGAGGCATATTTATTATTTCATGTGGAAGTGTGGAATCATAGTTGTTGCATGTGGCAACCTTTAGAGTAATTGCAGTGAATAATATAAAACGCTTTATCATTTCATTTTTTTGAAATATACAATAACCCCGTTAACTGCTTCATTTATTCATTATTTCCATATCATTAATATCATAATTCCCATTAGATAATGTACTGCTAACGGAAATAAAATAAGTGAAAATAGAAGAAAGCGGCAGCTCTTTGGGTTTATTTTTTTAACAGGTAACCGCCTTTTATGCAAGTTACTGTCTTCCTGCCTTAATTTATCAAGGGCATATTAATAAGAGCATAATTTAAGTCTTATATGAAATAAATTTTGTATTTTTGAGGATGCAAAAAAAGCGAGGGAGTAAAGAAGTACAAGAGGCGGCA
>JAYVZR010000233.1:0-4929 GCA_043783135.1 Ferruginibacter sp.
TATCGATATACCTCTCGGCTTTCAAACCTTTCCTATAAGAGACCTGCTTTCGAAAGATTTTTCAGGCACATTAAAAATAATGTCGGGCATGGGATACAAAATTGTGGAGATGTGCTATCCGAAAGGCTATGCCAATGCAGGTTTTAGCGCATTGGTAAATTTAAAACCTGCCGAAATAAAACATATCATAAACGATGCAGGGCTAAGCTGCCCAAGCTGCCATTTTGGATTTCCCGATCTTACCAACAACCTGAATGAAAGCATTGAATTTGCAAAACAGCTTGGCCTTTCCCTGATGGTATGCTCATCTTTCTGGTTGCCAAAAACTGCCACTTTAAAAGATTACCAGGATGCTGCAGTTAAGATGAATACCATTGCTGAAAAGATAAAAAAAGCAGGTATGCAGGCTGGTTTTCATAATCATGATATGGAATTTGCAAAACTTGACGGAGAGCTTATTTATGATGCGTTAATGAAAGTGCTTGACCCGGAATTGGTTAAGATGCAGTTTCAGACAGAAGTGATAACCCTTGGCTATAAAGCATCCACTTATTTTGAAAAATATCCGGGAAGATTTGTTTCCTCCCACTTGTCAGACTGGACTGCGGATAAAAAGGAAGTGCCAATAGGCCAAGGTATTATTGACTGGCCCGAATATTTTAAAGCAGCAAAAATTGGGGGAGTAAAATATTTTTATGTTGAAATGGACTTTGATACGTTTAAGGATAGTGCGAAGTATATTTATGGGCTGAAGTAATTTACCCTCGAAATGGGCTGATATAAATTTATTTTAGTAAACGAAATGCAGGATATATTAATACAAGCAATTTTACAGGCTCACTTTCCAAAAACAAACCAGCACTTTACTTGCATTGCTGAATAATTAAAATTAGATTTATAGATTCTTAAATTTAAATCCTTTTTTAACTACTTAAATTTATTTCAAAATGAAGCTATTCAGATTTTTAACAACAGCTAGTGTTGCAGCATGTATGCTGTTGTTTGTTTCTTCCTGTAACTCCGGGTCAGAAAAAAAAGCAGAGGAACCAGCTGCTGCTGATACTACAGCGGCCGTTACACATGCCGTAAAAACTCCAGCCCCCGCCCCCGCCGTCAAGCCGCCAAATGTATTGGTCATAAAACACAAAGTGGCCAACTATGCCAAATGGAAAGTTTTATATGATGGCCATGATTCTGTTCGCCTGTCATATGGATTACACAATTATGTTGTTTCAAGAGGTTTGGATGATTCTAATATGGTAATGATTGCTTTGCACATGGATGATGTTGCCAAAGCAAAAGCATTTGTTGCTTTGCCTGATTTAAAAGAAACCATGAAAAAGGGAGGTGTGCTTGGTGCTCCTTCAATAAGCTATATTGATGTGCAGATGCTAGATACTTCCATGAATGCACAAACCCGTGTAAGGGTTACCCATAAAGTAAAAGACTGGGATGCATGGAAAAAAGCATTTGACAGCCACAAACAGGCAAGAATGGATGCCGGACTTACAGACAGGTCGGTGGGGTACGAGATAGGCGACAACCATATGGTATCGATTGTTTTTGCTATTAGCGATATGAAAAAAGCCAAAGACTTTATTAACTCAAAAGACCTGAAAGACAAGATGGCCGAAGCCGGGGTGGTGGGCCCTCCCAGTTTCTTTTATTATAAGGTAGCTCAAAAATATTAATACATTTTACTGATATTAAAAGGGTGTGATGGTTTAAAAACCATCACACCCTTTTAATATTTATTTATCAATCAAATCAAAGCCCAGTGTCCATTACCTGTCTTAAGTAATGCCCTATAAAACAAACTCAATTTTACTCCATTTTTCAGTCAAATGTGTATCGTAAATTCCATGGCTGTTTAGCGCCATTGCCGGATGTGGAATTACTTCTTTACCTCCTGTCATCAATTTTTGGAACCTTCCCAAAAACATATTCCATACATCTCCCTGAACTGGTGGAATAGTTCTTTCGCTATCCAGCAATTGAAGGCTGATCCAGGGTATTGCAATTTCCAAACTCCAGCCTTTATCAATATCTGAGTTATCATTCATTGTTCCTTCCACCTGCACAGCTGTCTGTAATCCAGGCATATCAAAATTTGTAAATGCCCAGCGAATGCCCCTGGGGTGCGTACCCTTCCAGAAGCTGGCACCGCTACGATCATAATTGCCTCCAAAAGTATACGCCTGTAGTTGGTGAACATCAAATTGTGCAGTATCAAATCGCCCTCCTTTTTCATAGGCGTCTTTCCAGATAAAAAACACTTCGTATACAGTATTCGCTGCATTTACCTCCAGCTCGTAATAACAATCCCTGCCTTCAATAAAAACCTCCAGGTCGTTTTCCAAAAAAATAATACTATCTCTTTCGGTAAGCATTGCCTCTACAAAAGGCTCTTCGGCTTTAAAAGCAATGTATAAAAATGAATCGTTCCATAACAATGCGGTTTGGGTATTATACATTCCTTCATCGCCAGTAACCATATCAACAAACCGCCTGCTCCACTGGGCATTTTGCCACTGCCGCTTACAAATATTACCATCAATATTTATTGAAGAGGCTATTTTTTGAGCAGTGTAATCTGGCTTTATCATTTCTTTAATTTCACTTAAAATATATTAATCAAAATGTGGTTGGCCATAATTACTCACAATTAAATAAGCCAATTTCCAGCTTAATAAGCCTACCTGATTTTTACTTTTTTATTTTTCCAGCATAGGAAATAACCTTTTTATTTCAGTCTCATTTGGTTGTGTGCCATACTCACATATTTCAAAAGCTTCTGCATATTTTACTGTTGCAGCTTTCTCTGGTCCGTACCATTTTACCAATGATGCCTGTACTGCTGGCGTGATAGGTACTGCCCATTTTTTTGCGAGCCATTTAATACGTTCGTTATTAGTATTATCTTTTGGCACTTCTACCAGGTACCCTCCTATCCATGGTAACCATTCATACACCTGCGACACATGTGCGTCAAGCCCATAAGTTTTTTGATCATGTACACTGGTGATATCAACAGCAATATCAGGACGAAAAGGATTGGGTCTTTGAAAATGATCCTGGTAATATAAAAAAACAGGGTTTTTTTTACTTGCCGGAACATCCGGTGCAATATTGGGCACAGAAACCATATAAGCAGCATCCTGTACCAATACTCCTGTATAACGATGATCGGGATGGTAATCATTTGGCCGTGGTGCAATTACAACATCTGCATTCCATTCACGAATTTTTTTTATGATCTGCAACCTCACTTCCAATGTTGGTAACAATAGCCCGTCGTGGTTATCCAGTACATCATATGTAATACCCAGGCGCTTTGCTACTTCCTGTGTTTCTGCATATCGTCTTTTGGCAAGTTCAACACCTTTCATTGTTTGATGGCCGGCATCGCCATTTGTAACTGAAACAAATTTTACCGCATAACCCATTTTTGCAAAAATGGCTGCAGTGCCCCCGCCCCCAACATCACAATCATCAGGATGTGCGCCAAACATAATTATCCTGGGCTTCTCCCCTGCAACCTGTGCAAAAACTGCTGCGACACTGCTTATTAAAAAAAGGAAAGTAAATAAAAGATGATGGAAAGCTAGTTTCATACAATTAGTTTTAATTTTTATAAAGATAATGTTTATTTGAAAGTAATTATTATCCATTGGCGCTAATTCAATATTACTGGTGAAGGCTTCCTGTCTATAAAGTAATAGGTATTATTTTTATAGCAGATGCGATGCAAAATAATTAAATACCGCAACCCATCTAACCCTTTCCTATTATTACCCTTGGCTTACAAAGCCATAAACATAATCCACCTTAAAACAAACTATAACAAGTTTTCTATATTGAATTATTTAACAAGAAAAAATATAATCTCTATTATTCCATTTGGCGATTTAATCAATACATTTGAATGCTTCATCTACTCATCATAGTTATACTTTACCGGCAACACTACAAAGATTTAAAAATGAAAAACAATTTAAATAAATTTAGTAAAATTTTGGAAACAGACCGGATCAGGTTTAGTTACCGGTGCAAGTGATGATGACCCAGCAGGTATTGCAACCTATTCCCAGGCAGGCGCAGCATACGGCCTGCCTACACTTTGGACTTCCATCGTTGCTTTTCCACTGATGGCTTCCATCCAGCAGATGTGTGCAAAAATTGGGTTGGTAACTTCACAAGGTTTAACCGGAACCAAAAAAAAATATTATCCAAAGCCAATTTTGTATATCATGCTATTGTTTAGCTTTCTGGCAATTGTTATGAATATGGGTGCTGATATCGCCGGAATGGGGGCTGTTGGCAACCTATTATTCCCATCAGTTGATGCAATTTTTTTTAATGTTTTTTTTACTATTACGATTGATCATTTATCTGCCCTGTCAAAAAATAGCTTCAGTGTTAAAGTGGGTATGCATATTGATGTTAGTGGCAACCCTGTAACGACACTCTAAGGCTACAGGGAATTAGACAAAATAAAATTAGTTATTATGAAAATTTTTCGAGTGAGGTGACTTTACATTTTGACAATGATTTTAATTTTCAGTTGCATTACTGTGGACATTTACCAATTATTCAAGCCTCATAATCCTACACTTCTCTACAAAATCTTAAATATAGCTTCCTCAATTGTAACGTTGGTATATTTACTAACGATTATAAAACGAAAAAGAACTTTATTAAAAAAACTAAATGACCAAATACTCAAAATTTTCAACAAGAATTAAAAAATTTTTGGGCATTTTAGGGCCAGGGCTCGTAACAGGTGCAAGCGATGATGACCCATCGGGTATTGCAACTTACTCACAAGCAGGTGCACAGTTTGGACTTACAACTTTATGGCTGGCATTGTTTACATTTCCATTAATGGCAGCTATACAAGGAATGTGTGCAAGAATTGGTTTGGTAACT
>JAYVZR010000234.1:0-4893 GCA_043783135.1 Ferruginibacter sp.
TGGTGCAAACCCGTAAAAGCTGGAACCTTGTTTTCCTGTATTTTTTTGTGGCGGTGGGTATCCCTTTTATCAATGCCACTCACAGTTTTGAGTACTGGATATTGTGTGCTGTCCCTTTGTCTGCCTTTGTTGGCTGTGCATTTTTGTACCCACAAAAAAAATGGTTTCCCCTATTGCTGCATTGGCTGATGGTAGCTTTTGTTGTAGCTTTTAGTTACTTCGTAAAATAATTGAAATGTAGTCGTACTTTTACAGCGTTGTGTAAACCATCATCCATTTACACCAATCGTATAAAAAAATCAGTACAATAAACACAAATAAATCATATGAAATTTGGCGTAGTAGTTTTTCCGGGCAGTAATTGCGACAGGGATATGATTGAGGCCCTTAAAAATGATATGGGGCAGCAGGTAATAGAACTTTGGCATAAAGACAAAGATTTAAGCATGTTTAATACGAAAGATTGTATTGTTTTGCCCGGTGGTTTTAGTTATGGCGATTACCTGCGTTGTGGTGCCATTGCCAAGTTTAGCCCCATGATGCAGAGTGTTATTGAATTTGCTAAAAGTGGTGGTAAAGTTTTAGGTATCTGCAATGGATTTCAGATTTTATGCGAAAGCGGTTTGTTACCGGGTATATTATTGCGCAACAGCCAGCAACAGTTTGTGTGCAAAAACGTTTTTGTAAAAGAAGCAGCGGCTGATGCCTGTGAAGCTTTAAAAATTCCGGTGGCACATGGCGAGGGAAGGTATTTTGCCGATGATAAAACACTGGAAGAACTGGAAATGCACCGGCAGATTATTTACAGGTATTGTGATGAAAAATGCGTGGTTAATAAAGAAAGTAACCCAAATGGGGCCATTCATAATATAGCCGGTATCTGCAATAAGGAAAGAAATGTATATGGTATGATGCCACATCCTGAAAGGGCTTGCAGCAGTGCATTAGGTAATGAAGATGGCAGAAAGATATTTGGCCATTTGTTTGGTATTAATTAACTGAATGGCTTTAATTGGGCATATTAACATTGTTTTACAATGTAAAATAATAAATGGCCGTTAACTTGTAACAATAAATCATAAATCACAACAATGAAAAAGATATTTCTTGGTATTTTAGTAATGAATTTGTTTTATACAGCAAATGCACAGCAAAAAATAAACTGGGTTTTTGCGGCAAAAAAAATGCCCAATAATACTTATGAATTACGGATGACCGCAACACCTCCATCAGGCTGGCACATCTATTCGCAAACAACACCAGACGGTGGCCCAATACCTACCGAATTTAAATTTACCAGTAATGCATTGCTTACTGTAACAGATAAAAAGCCTAAAGAAGAAGGTAAATTGGTTACCTATTTCGATAAAAATTTTAAAGTTGATGTAAAATATTTTGAAGGCAAAGTTGATTTTGTAAAGACAGTAACCGTTAAAGGAAAAATTAAAACCAATATCAGCGGAACAGTAGAGTCTATGATCTGTAACGACAGAACCTGTATGCCGCCAACAACTGAAAAATTCAATATCTTATTAAATTAGTGCAATAATTATTTGAGATGCTAAAACACAAGTTGTTATTGATAGTGAGTTTCTTTTTTTTACTCACCCTAACTGCACAGGATAAACAACCTGTGCAGTTTAGTTTTAGTAAAGAAGATAAAGGAAAAGGCGAGTTCATTTTAAATATAACCGCAATACCTGCGCCCGGCATAAAACTTTTCTCCACCCAAAAAATTTCCGACGGCTTACCTGTAAATACGGTCATCAGTTTTGATTCGTCCATAAAAAAATATTTGCAGGATAGTATTGTTGAAACAGGTAAACTGCATGTAGAAAAAGAAGCAGCACTAAATAATGCAGTAATAAGTTTTTATACAGACTCCTTGCAATTGCAGCAAAAAATAAAATTAAACCCCGGCGATAGTACTCGTATAATTGGTAACATCAATTATTATTATAAAAATGGCGAAAGCATAGAATCTGGTGAAAAAAGAATTTCCATGCAGTTTAGTTATACTGGAGACCAGGTTGTAGTTACATCAAAATCAGTGGCCACTGATACGGGTTTTGCAGATAAGTCCTGGTTAGTTTTATTGTTATTGGGCATGGGGGCAGGGTTGTTGGCTTTTATTACTCCATGCGTATATGCGCTGGTACCCGTTACGGTAAGTTTATTTTTAAAAAGAAGTAAAACCGCATTGCAGGGAAGAAAAAATGTGTTGTTTTATGCTATATCTATTATAATTATTTATGCCGCAATTGGCGCACTGGCTTCAGTTGTGCCAAAAACATTCTGGAATAATTTATCTACACACTGGATATTTAATTTGTTTTTATTTTTGATGTTTGTCATATTCGGATTGTCTTTTTTAGGCGCATTTGATATTAACCTGCCTTCTTCATGGGCCAATAAACTGGATAGCAAATCAAACTCAAACAGCTATGCAGGTATTTTCTTTATGGCATTTACATTGGTAGTGGTTTCATTTAGCTGCACCGGAAATTTTGTAGCCTCTATTTTAGGATTGGCCGGAGGTAAGGCCGGTAACCTCGGACCCATTAGTGGTATGTTTGGTTTTGGTTTTGGCCTTGCATTTCCTTTTATCATTTTTGCCTTCTTTCCTAAATTGTTAACGGTGCTTACCAAAAGCGGCGGCTGGCAAAATGCTTTAAAAGTATCATTGGGTTTTATCGAACTGGCTTTTGCATTAAAATTCTTAAGCAATGTTGATGTAGCAAAAAACTTAAGAATATTGGACAGGGAAGTATTTATTGTTTTATGGGTTGTTTTATTTTCTTTACTCGGTTTTTATTTATTGGGCAAGTTGAAATTTAAACATGATAGTGAACTGCCAAAAAACGACTGGGGATTGGAATATGTACCCATACCAAGATTGTTGCTGGCGATTGCTTCTTTAGCCTTCTCCTTATATTTAATTCCGGGATTATGGGGCGCTCCGTTAAATGCAGTCTCTGCTTTTGTTCCAGCCGCTGGCACACAGGATTTTATTTTGTACAACCAGCCGGCACAGCAAAATATTTCCAATAATACTGCAACAGTAAATGCTGCCGCTTTACCACCGGTAAAATATGTAAAGCGGTTAAGCAATTATGAGCCCTTGGCTGCCAGGCAAAATAACCTGAGCATTTATTATGACTATAAAGAAGCACTGGCCGCTGCTAAAATTTTAAATAAACCTGTAATGATTGATTTTACAGGTATACAATGCGTAAACTGCAGAAAATTTGAAGCTTCTATCTGGCCAGACCAGGCAGTAATATCTACCATGAAAAATGATTTTGTATTGGTGTCTTTGTTTTGCGATTATGATGATGAAGAGCTGCCTGATAATGAAAAGTTTTTTTCCAAAGTATTAAATGGGCAGGTAGAAACTGTGGGCGATAAAAACGAAGACCTGCAGCAACAACTCATTCATGCTTCCGGCCAGCCTAATTATGTATTTGTAAACAGCGATGGAAAATTGTTGGTGCCGGGTGGCTATGGATACGACCCTACAAAAAATGCGAAAGATTTTGCGGCTTACCTCGGTAATGTTTTGGAGGTATTTAAAAAGGAGGTGCAATAACATATATTATCTGCCATTATTTGACGACACAGTGACTTCCAACCGACGGCAAGAAATTATCTTTAACAAACATAAACGATACAAAAGTTAATATGAAAATGAGAACTTGGTTTTTAGCTATTGTTATTTTGTGTGTAATTACTCAAAGCTACGGACAGAAAATATCGGATGACAATTTTATTTTTTGGAGTTCTGCTCGGAAGTTTACTGTAAACGATTTTCTCATCAAAACAAAAGACTTAGAAACAAGCCCTTCGTTTGCTCAATTCTCTGTTGACTATCAAGTAGGAGGCTTTGACTTCTTGACAAAAAACTTCAACAAGAAGGTTCACAACTATATGATTAAATCTGCTTCTTGGATTGACACAACTTATGAAGTTGCAGCTTCATTGAAATATCAACAAACACTTTTTGATATTTGTGAAATCTACACAAGAAAATTTAGGAAGGAACTTAAAGAGAACAGAAAAAAGATTGCATCGGGAACACAATTTATAAAAGACTTGAATTCAAAAGCAATGACTGAATTTCAAAATAGACATGTAGCGTATGACAGAGAAACTAAGTTTGGAACAATCGCTGACAAACAAAAAGAATGGGAAGTGCAAATACAAAACGAGCTCGGCGAGTTAAAAAATTTTGCTTATGAATGAACTGAAGAATTTAATTTGACTTCTTAAAACATTAGACAAGGGCTATTGGGTCTTAATCTAAATAAAAAAACCCTTAAAATTAAGGGTTTTTCTTTCTTCGGGGGTTTATAGTAAAATATTTTTTATAATGCTATTTGTTTTTCTGCCATCATTTTGCGCATATTAATTAAACCATAGCGCATACGGCCCAGTGCAGTATTGATGCTGCATTTGGTAAGGTCTGCAATCTCTTTAAAACTTAGGTCTGCATAATGACGCATAATGATTACTTCACGCTGGTCTTCAGGCAGCATATCAATCATTTTGCGCACCCTGTCATGGCTTTGGTTTTGCATCATGCGGTGTTCTGCACTTGGTTCAGAAAAGTTCAATACTTCAAAAATATCCCTGTCATCACTTGTTTTGATGCTTGGGCTACGTTTGATTTTTCTGAAATGATCTACGCAAAGATTGTGGGCAATACGCAGTGCCCAGGGTAAAAATTTACCTTCATCTGTATATCGGCCACCTTTAAGCGTGTCGATTATACGGATAAACACATCCTGGAAAAGGGATCGACGTGCAGCTGGGCGGCGGCATTCGTGACCTGGACACCATCGAACGCTATCTCGACGCCGGGCTGCGCTACGTCATCATCGGCACGGCGGCCGT
>JAYVZR010000235.1:0-12844 GCA_043783135.1 Ferruginibacter sp.
GGTAGTGGGTATTTTTGAAATGCGTCGTCATTATACCAACTATTTAAAAGGGTTGCCGGGTATTAAGGAATACCGGTATCAATTGGTAACATTAAAAACAGTAGAAGAAATAGATGCAGTGCTGGATGAAATTGTAACCAGGTATGCAGGATACGAATTTGAAAAAACACCCATTGAATTGATTAATTATCATGAAAAATGCCCAGTATAAATACGTTCATGGTTTGACAAATAACTTGTATTTGAAATTCGTAAGGAAGAACTGCTAGTAAATTTATAAAACTAAATTTGGTGTTGAGTATTGCCGCCTAGTTTTTACAAACCTTTTGATCGAATATCTTCATCCTTAAAGATCTTGTCAAAATCTAATAATGTGTCACTAGGTATTATGTCAATTTGAAATTGTAGAGTGTGGAAGGGTGTTAATTTCTTTGCGACCTTTAATAGTGCTTATTATTGCTTCAATTAATAAAGAATAAAAAAGTATATTTATAAAAAGTCCGTAGAAAAAAGCACCGTCATTCATATATTCCCAAAATAGAACATGAGTTGGAAAACGAAATACATAAAAAGCATCAGACATAAAATTTAGAAAAAAATTGTCCCCAAGTGCCCCTTCATCTTTACCAAATGCAGCTAAAAAAGAAAAGAACGTAAGTCCGCCAATAATGATAAGTAAAACAAAAAATCTTAAAGGGTTAAAGTTTTTTAAATAATACATTTTTTTATAATGAATTTACATGTGTCTAATTAGAAGAGCCACTAATAATTATTTTGATTGACTGATATAAGACTGCAACCCAATTGTATAAACACCTGCTCTTTTTTCAGCAAAAAAATCAGCCCCTAAACTTATAACGGCTTCTATTACCAGGGCAATACCCAGGCCTACCCAAAAAGTTTTATCTGCGTTGTGCCTGAAATAAAAAAACAATCCCAAACCCAATAGTAATAGTGCAATTTCTGTATACCGATAAACAACAAAATTTTTATTTATTTTTTGCATCCTTGGTATTTCTTTATCCCTTAGTTCCCCGGGATTCATATCATAAGCATACATATTTCGTTTTCTGTCTTCATCACATCTTTTATATACAACAGACCCGGCTACAAAATGCAGCAACCCTACAATTAAAAATGGAATGGCGAAACCTTTATGCCAGTTTGTTTTAAGATAAAAGAAAAATACAAAGGCCAGTAAAATAGCCGTGACGCCTAAAATAATAAACAGCAGGCTTTCATTTTTTTCTGCGTTAAAATACCGCTCAATATCTGCTTTTGTAAACATATCAACTGGCTTTAGAAATCAGTTTAATAAACCCTGCCACAGATACTGCACACCACACGCCTTCCAATATAATGAAAGGTACATAATTAATCAGCACTGATGCATAGCACGCAAGCCCAGCACCAATAATATTCATACAAAAAAATAACCGGCCATCCTTGGGTATTAATGAAAAGGTATTGAAAAAATAGGCCAATAAAATCAGCCCTACGCCGATGGTTCCGATGATATCATTATAATTCATTTGCTTATTTTTATTGTTGTACGATAAAGCCTGCATTTTGTAAAGCAGCAACAGCGGTTTGCAATTTTTGCTGCTTTACCAGTATATAATCTGTTTCGTAAGTTGCAATTACACAAAGGTTAACCCCTGCATCAGCAAGGGCAGTAGAAAATTTTGCAGTAATACCGGTTAGCGATAGATCCAGTACGGCAGCTATTTTTAACAGGCTCCAGTTGCCATCATGTTTTACACCGGTAGGCACATACTGGCTTTCACAAATTATTGACAGCTCATCCTTTGTTTTTGAAATAGTATAAAAAATGGATGATACTGCCCATGCGGGAATAGTATCTTGGGGAGCAAGGCTGCATAAACTAAAAACACCATCTATTACAATAAAAGTCAACTGGCCCATGCAAAAAATTTAATTAATTTTCGTTGATGGCATTGATTACTTCTTTTGATAAAGGAGAAACACCTGAATCAAAATAATGGGTTAGCTGCCCTTTATCGTTGACAATATATTTTGAAAAATTCCAGCCAGGTGCTTTACTGTTCCACCCATTACTGGCAGGGTTTGTTAGCCAGTTAAATACCGGGTTTTGGCTTGTTGATTTTACGACAATACTCCTTGCCATTAGCGGAAAACTGACGCCATAATTTATTTTACAAAATTCAGCAATGGCAGCATCATTGCCTTTTTCCTGTTCTTTAAAATCATTGGCTGGAAAAGCCAGTATTTCCAGTTGCCCTTTATATTGTTGGTATAATTTTTCAAGCTCTGCATATTGATCGGTGTAACCACAATCGGATGCAGTATTTACAATCAATACTTTTTTATTTTTTAATGAGGAGAAGTTAAAAGAAGCGCCATCACTCAAAATTGCTTGTAATGAATAGAAAGAAACGGCAGGCTGCGCTAATTCATTTGCAGGTGCAGAAGATTTACTACCTGTTATATTATTAACCCACATTAATGCCGGGTAAAATGCTTTTAATATTTTTTGTCTTGTTGTCATACTGGTTAAATTTCTACTTATATAAAAAGCATAAGCCATAAAAATGGTAACGCATATTAAAAGTCCCGTTGCTATTTTTTTTACGCTGCTCACTTAATGAGCCATTTAAAGATTTTTAGTTTGCCTTTGTAACTCGGATATTTTGCAGCAGGATCAAACCAGGTGGGTGTTTTTAAAATGGCTTTTTTATGACTGAATGTGTCAAAAGAAAATTTGCCATGATAGCTGCCTGTACCGCTAAAACCCCTGCCGCCAAAAGGTAAAGCATGGTTGGTTAAATGCCATGCTGCATTATTGATGCAGCCACCACCAAATGGTATGGCATCAATCCATTCTCTTTCTTTTTTATTACTGGAAGTAAACAGGTAAAAAGCCAATGGGTTGGGGTTTTTGGCAATAATAGTTTTTGCCTCGCTCATGGTAGTAAATGAAATAATGGGCAATATGGGTCCAAATATTTCTTCTTTCATAATTGGCGAATCCAGCAAAGTATTTTCTATTAAAGTCGGTTCAATATATAGTTGCGCTTTATCCGTTTTACCTCCTGCAACGATACTGCCTTGTTGCAGGTAAGTTATCAGCCTGTCGAATTGTTTATTGTTAATGATGCGTCCAAAATCATAACTGTCTTTTGCATCACTGCCCATAAATTGCAGTATTGTTTTTTTAAGTGCTGTAACCAGTGCATCTTTTTTTGATGCATGTACCAACACGTAATCCGGTGCTATGCATGTTTGCCCGGCATTTAAAAATTTAATGGCTGCAATACGTTTCGCCGCTACCGTTATATTGGCATCTTCTTCAACAATGCAGGGGCTTTTACCGCCCAACTCCAATGTAACGGGCACCAGGTTTTTAGCCGCCATCTGGTAAATAATTTTGCCCACTGCTGTGCTGCCTGTATAAAAAACATGGTCAAATACAAAATTATTCATCATCTCAGTAATAACCGTTGCACCATCTCCCTCTGAAAATAAAACATATTGTTCATCAAAAATGTCAGTAATTATTTGCTTCATTACTGCTGCCGTTGCAGGTGCAAATTCAGAGGCTTTTAATACCACGCAATTACCGGCTGCAATGGCTCCGGCTAAAGGGATAAATAATAAATTTAAAGGGTAATTCCATGGACCGATAATCAACACGGTTCCTAAAGGCTCTTTTACAATATAACTTTTAGAAGGCAGGTTTAATAAATTGGTATTTACTTTATCAGCATCTATCCATTGATGCAGATGATCTAATGTGTAAGAAATTTCTGATAATAAAAGACCCGTTTCAGTTACCCAGGTTTCTTCAGGGCTTTTTTTCAGGTCTTTATACAATGCTGTCTGAATAGCCTGTTCGTTTTTTATAACGGCCTGTTTTAATTTGCCCAGTTGCTCTTTTCTAAAAGAAAACGGTTTTGTAACCCCTGTTTCAAAATACTGCCGCATTTTTAAAAGATCGTTTATTACTGGCATAGCTATAATTTTACAGCAAGTTAATTAAACCATAGTTATGACAGATGAACACTATATGCAACAGGCAATAAAAGAAGCCAAAAGAGGTATGGATGAAGATGAAGTGCCTGTTGGCGCCATCATTGTAATGAATGAACGCATCATTGCCAAAGGTTATAACCAGGTTGAAAAACTGACAGACAGCACAGCACATGCAGAAATTATTGCATTAACAGCCGCATTTAGTTTTTTGGGAAGTAAGTATTTGCCCGATGCAACTTTGTATGTTACGGTGCAACCCTGCCTGATGTGCAGTGGTGCTTTATACTGGAGCAAAATTAGCCGTATTGTTTATGGTGCAGAAGATGAAAAAAATGGATATAAAAGAGTAGCAAAAAACATTTCGCCTTTTCATCCAAAAACAAGTATTACAGCTGGTATTTTAAAAGAAGAATGTGCCCGGTTAATAAAAGATTTTTTTAAGGAAAAGCGATAATAAGTACCCGCATTGCATTGATCTTATTTTCTAAAAAATCATCAGTTTTTTCTTTGAAGTTTTACTTTTTTCGGTAACTGAAATAAAATATAAACCCGGGTTTAGCAGCAGGAACATGGGTATTTCCTCATTGCCATCTGTTAGAAGCCTGTTGTCTACCCTCCATATTTTTCCCTTTGTATCTATAATTTTCACCACGGCCATGCCTGGCCCAAACCCTTTTACCTCAATAGATATTTTATTTCTGGCAGGGTTTGGGTAAACTTTTAAAGATGTTTTATTAATGTTTAACAAGCTGGTATCTTTTTTAAGTTGTTGTAGATTAATATTTTTTGCAGCATTATCTTTATCAACAGTTTGTGAAAAGCTGCAAACAGCAATAAAGCAACATGCAAAAATTGAATAAGTTTTTAACATAGATATTTAGTTAATGGATAAATAAGTGCAGCGAATATCGGATAAGTTATTCACAAATTATTCACAAATTTATTTACTGAATTCTTTAAGTACATTCTTTTGCATACTCAACATAAGCCCGTTAAATTTGTAATATAATCAGGTATTCAGTTAATTTTTTAATCAAATAAATAAATAACAATTATGGCATTTACACTACCGGCCTTACCATATGCATACGATGCATTAGAGCCAAATATTGACATTTTAACCATGCAGATACATCATGATAAGCATCACCAGGCATATGTAGATAATTTGAACAAAGCCCTTGCAGGAACGGCAAACGAAACAAAAACACTTGAAGAATTAGTAGCTGTTGCAGGTACTATCAGCCCCTCTGTACGCAATAATGGCGGCGGGCATTGGAACCATTCTTTTTTCTGGGAAACAATGGCGCCAAATGCAGGTGGTGTTCCTTCGGGAGCTTTGGCAGATGCTATCACCGCTTCTTTTAGAAGTTTTGATGGATTTAAAGAAAAATTTGCAGCTGCGGGCCTTACCCGTTTTGGAAGTGGCTGGGCTTGGTTGATTGTAAAGGATGGTAAACTTGAAATTTCTTCAACTCCTAACCAGGATAATCCTTTAATGGATGTGGCTGAAGTAAAAGGTGTTCCTATTTTGGGTTGCGATGTTTGGGAGCATGCTTACTATTTAAAATATCAAAACAAGCGTGCTGATTATTTAGCTGCTTTTTGGAATGTAGTTAGCTGGGCCAAAGTAAGCAGCCGTTTTGGCGCTGCAAAATAGCAGGCAATAATTTTATAATAAAGAGGCTGTTACAAAATCCAGTTTTTTTCACACAAAGTCCGCAACGAAAAACAAAGTATACAAAGCAATATTTTTATTAGTATTTCTTCTTTGTAAACTTTGTATTCTTTGTTCGCTTTGTGTGAAACTTGGTTTTTTGGTACCGCCTTAGTTATGGAACAGGGTCATGCCCATGGCCACCCCAGGGATTGCAACGTAAAATTCTTTTACCCGTTAGCCATAAGCCTTTTATTAGTCCATATTTTTGTAAAGCCTCAATACCATATTGAGAACAGGTGGGCGTATAGCGGCATTTGCTACCCAGCCATGGAGAAATAATCCATTGATACAATTTGATTAAAGCAATAAAAGGAAAACTAATTATTTGCTGAATTGTTTTCATTTATTATTTTTTGCAGCTTGCTTATTACAAAAGCTATTTTTTCAACTACCAGGTCATATTCAGGCACTTCTTTTCCAACATAGATAATAAAAATAACTAACTGTAGACTGCGTTCGCCAAGACTTGTTTGCAGTGCATGTTTTTGTAAACGGTAGGCTTCCTTTATTAACCGGCGGATGCGGTTTCTATCCACCGCCCTTTTAAAATATTTAGTACTTACAGTAAACCCGGCCTGTAAAGGGTTGCCATTTGGTTCAGGCAAAAATTTCCAAATAACCCTTAATGGAAAAGCTGTAAATGGTTTACCCTCCTTAAATAATTGTTCAATTATTTTCCGGCTTTTTAAGCGCTCCTCTTTACCGAGTGTATATCGTATTTTTTTTTGCAAGTAAACAAAAATAAAAAAAGCCCTCCAAAAGGAAAGCTTATATTTTTATGCTCAAAGCCCTGTTAAGGGGGGGTATTTATTTTTTTCCGAAGCGTTCGTCAGAAACGGTCAATTTTACACGGCCTTTTTTACGACGGCTTGCCAATACCTTACGGCCATTAGCAGTTTGCATGCGCTGACGAAATCCATGAACATGTTTTCTTCTGCGTACATGTGGCTGGTATGTTCTTTTTTTACCTGGCATTTTATTAAGTTTTTCCTTTTACAAAAATTATTTACTAAAACATTTTAACCTGCATTCATCAGGGCACCATCCCTGCTGCTTGTGAAAGGACGGCGAAGGTAAGGGAAATTTGTGATTTGATATTTGTGTTATTGTTATTTTTTTTATCCTTACAGTGCCAAATGTGTTGATTGCACAGGTTTTCCGTAGAAAATAGTTGCTTTCTGTTCAAAATCTTCTGTTGAGTCTGTGGTAAAAAAAGCGGACTGGCTATTTTTTGTACAATTTTCGGCCATTTCAGGGTGTCGTAATAAATAATCGGCAAGACTATCGGCAACAATTTCGCCCTGTGATAAAAGGCTGATATTTTTTGGAATAAACGATTTTATTTTATTGATCAATAAAGGATAATGCGTACAGGCCAATAGCAATGTATCTATGCCACTTGATTGCGACAATATTTGCTGAAGATATTTTTTTATAAAATAATCAGCACCTTCCGAATTGTACTCATTATTTTCAACCAATGGTACCCACATAGGGCAAGCCTGTTGAAAGACTTCTATTTCAGGAAAAAATTTTTCAATTTCCAACGGGTACGAAAGGGATTGTACGGTACCTGTAGTGCCCAAAACACCTATTTTATTTGTACTGGTAAATTGACCGATAATTTCTGATGTGGGCCTTATAACACCCAACACTCTTTTAGCTGGATTTATTTGGGGAAGGTTGATTTGCTGAATACTGCGCAGGGCCTTTGCAGAAGCGGTATTGCAAGCTAATATTACCAACGGGCATCCTTGTTTAAAAAACCATTCTACACATTGTAATGTATAATGATAAATGGTTTCAAAACTACGTGAGCCATAAGGTGCCCTTGCGTTATCCCCTAAATAAATATAATCATACTCCGGAAGTTTGTCTGCAATTTCTTTTAAAACAGTTAATCCTCCATAACCACTGTCAAATACGCCAATAGGTCCCTTTGTCATTTATCAAAAATACAAAAGCCATCCCGTTTCCTGGATGGCTTTCTAAATATTATTAAAAAATATTACTTTGGTTTAGTTGCAGCCGGTGTTTTTGCAGCCGGCGTTTTTGCAGGTGCTTCTTTAATATTTAATTTCTTTTTAACCAAGGCTAATACATCGTCTCCCGGAGGGCCTGCAATTACGCTGTTTTGGTCTAAAATATACGAATAGCCATTTTCTTTGGCAACAGCTTTAATATTTTCAACTGCCTTATTTTTTATTGGAATTAATAGTTCCTGTTGTTTTTCCTGCATTTTTTGCTGCATTACATTGTTCCAGCCAGATAATTTTTGATACAATGCAATTAAATCTGCTCTTTTCAAATCTTTTGTTGATTGAGACATTTTAAGAGAATCTCTTTGAAAGACGGTGTCTTTTTCTTGTAATTCAGCCTGCATATCGGCTCCCTGCTGTTGCAAAGCTGACTGGTAATCCCTTAATTGATTGGTAGCTGTTTCAGCTTCAGGCATTGCGCCAATAAGTTCTTCGGTACTGATATAGCCGATTTTGTTTTGTGAAAAAGCCGAATTGGTGAATCCTAAAATTGCGATACCAAATACAACTACTGCGATTAATTTTTTCATTTTTTAATTAATGTTTACTTTTTTTTGTTAATAGTTTAGTTTTTTGATATTGGCTATTGCCAACTGATGTTGATTTATTATTTAATACCCATAAATTTCAAGACATCGTCACTTCTGTCAAGTTTTGGGTCGACAAATATAACGGTAATTCCTTCACTTTTATCCAAAATAAAATCATAAGATTTATCTACAGCCAGTTTTTGAATAGCGATGTAAACCTTATCCTGAATTGGTTTTATCAATTCTATTCTCTTTTTAAAAAGGTCGCCTTCAAATCCAAAACGTTTTTTCTGCAGGTCCCTAACTTCCTTTTCCCTGTTAAATAATTCATCCTCCCTTTTCTTTTTCAGGTCATCAGCTAACATAACCTGCTCTGCATCATAATCTTTGTACATCTTATCAAGTTCTGCCTGTTTTTGTTCAATTTCCTTTTGCCATTGTACACTAAACTGGTTTAATTTAGTTTGCGACTCTTTATATTCGGGTAATTTTTCCAGTATATATTTAGAATCTATCACCGCATATCGCTGGGCATTTGCAACAAAAGATAAAAGTAACAGGCTGAATACAAACGGTAATAACTTTTTCATTGTTAAGTTTTTTACTATATAATTTATATCATAAAACTTTAGCCAACCAGTATTTTATTCTGGTTCCTGGCCAAGCATAAAGGTAAATTTAAACGCCTGTTTTATTGGCTGTCCATCTTTTATCCTGTCAATTCCCAATCCATAATCAAATCCAAGTAAACCAAACATGGGTAAAAAGAAACGCATACCCACACCCACAGCACGGCGCAACTGATAAGGGTTATATTTATTAAAACTATACCAGCCGTTACCAGCTTCAAAAAATGCAAGGCCATAAATAGTACTGGTTGGGCTGGTACTAAGTGGATATCTTAACTCCAGTGTATATTTATTAAAAATGGTGAAATATTGAGCAGGTGTTACATTTTCAGGATTTATTTGGGGATTTGAACTTGAGTAAATTGGGTATCCCCTTTGTGAAATGATATCATAACCCAACACAGCAAAGTTATTGCTTAAACCGGCATCGCCTAACTGAAAACGGCCAAAGGGGGTAACAGGCATGTTAGGGTTATAGCTGCCTATAAAACCAAATTTTGCTGATGCCTTTAAAACCAGTTGATGGTCTTTAGCTGCTCCACCTGCATCACCAATTGGGATAAAATAATTTCCTGCAAATTTGTACTTTTGATACTCAGGCAGTACAAAGGAATTTTCTAAAGTTTTTGTAATGCCCAATGCATAGTAAGGTAAGGTCCACTGACCACTGATATAAAAGTTAGATCCTCCGGTTGGGTAAATAGGGCTGCCCTGTGTTGCATTACGGCCGAGGGTAACTTGCAAACTTATATTAGTTGAAGGGCCGTTACTATAGCCCCTAAAGATATTAGGATAGTTTGTTAAATAATAGCGTTGAAAGTTGACAGCTGTAACTATGGAGAAATAGTCATCGGGCCATTTTAATTGTTTACCTAATGCCACACTAAAGCCGAATACTTTTAAATTAGAACTATCGCCGCAAGTTTTACAATACCGGCCATATCTATCATATGCATTGGCATACCTGGTATGATATGTACTAACGGTAAATGAATTACGTTTTTTGCCACCCAGCCATGGTTCTGTAAACGAGAGATTCATAGACCTGTAGGCACGGCCGTTTGATTGTATTCTGGCACTTAATTTTTGTCCGCTACCTGATGGCAAAGGGTCCCAGGTTTTTTTATTAAATATATTATCTAAAGAAAAATTATTAAACGTAATACCTAATGTACCTGTTAAGCCGATACCACCACCAAAACCAGCAGATAACTCCAAGTGGTCATTAGATTGTTCTTCTACTCCCCAGCCAATATCTACAGTTCCGTCTTCAGTATGCGGAACTACATTTGGCGTAATTTTTTCAGGGTTAAAAAAGCCAAGCTGGCCAAGTTCTCTTTGTGTACGGATAATGTCCTCGCGGCTAAATTTTTCTCCTGGCACTGTTCTTAATTCGCGGCGTATAACATAATCTTTGGTTTTATCGTTGCCGGTAATTTCAATTTTACCAATAGTTGCCTGTGGCCCTTCCTGCACACGTATTTCAAAATTGATAGTATCATTATAAACCGAAGTCTCAACTGGGTCGACCTTAAAAAACAAATACCCGTCATTCATATATAAACTACCTAAATCTCCACCTTCTGCAGACATTTGTTTACCCAAACGTTTATTTAATAGTTCAAGGTTATAAGTATCGCCTTTTTTAATTCCTAAAAATATGTTCAATACAGAATCAGAATATTTTGTATTTCCACGCCATACAATATCGCCAAAATAATATTTATGGCCTTCTTTCATTTTTATATAAATATCCAGGTTACCATCCTTATTCGCAACTTTGGCATCATTCTTAATATAGGCATCTCTAAAACCTTGTGAGTTATAAAAATCTAAAACAAGGTTTTTATCTTCCGTATATTTCTCCGGGTTATATTTAGCAGAAGTAAATAATTTAAACCTAAAGTAAGGATCAAGTATTTGTTTGGTTTCTGTAATTGACAAAAAACCATAATCACGCATGTAATCTTTAAATAATAATTTTGTAGTTGTGTCACCAAAAGGGTTAACAGTAGTTGGTGGGTACAAGGTAAGCCTTGTCATTTCATGAGTACCCTTCATTTGCTTTTTTAATACAAGACCGTCAACAGTATTGTTACCAGAAAAATTAATAGAGTTTACCTTTACTTTGTTTCCTTTATTGATGTTAAAAGTTAATATTATAGCGTTTGCAGAGGTAGGCGATTTTGTTTCTGTTACCACCGTTTTTATATTACGAAACCCTTTATCAGCATAGTATTTATTAATGGATGTTACTGCACTCATCTTCATATTATCGGTAACAACCCTGTCTTTTACCAGATCTGTTTTTTTCGAAAGCTCATCATATTCTCCTTTAGCGACACCAACAAATTTATAATTTGCCAAACGGGCCCTTTCTGTAATGGCTAATTCAATATAAATATTTTTACCTGCTACCTGGGTAAAAAATACTTCGACATTTTCAATTAGATTTTGTTTCCAAAGTTTGTTAATGGCTTTACTAAAAGCGTCTGTACCTGGTAGTAATACTTTATCACCTACCGCGAGGCCAGAGATTGAGATAAGCAGGTTTCCGTCATAACTTTTATTACCGGTAACACTAATACCGGCAATAGTAAATTCTTTAGGCGTTTTGGAACTAAGGATTTCCATTAGCTGTGGATTAACAGAAACTGGTTTGCTTGTATCTTGTATAACCTGAGCTATCGCCGAATTGCCAATAAAAACTATAATTACTATAAATAAAAAGTTCTGGTAAATCCTCTGCATCAATTGGTTTTTTAACGAAACGGCAAATTACTTGCTTTAATGAAAACTATTTGTTAAACAATCTTCTTATAAAAACAACTTATAAAAGGCTGTTTCATAGCGTCTTTTATGAGTATATGCTTCTAATTGTATTTTAAATCAGTTGCCATTTTAATGTAATAACACAATTATTCTTATTTATTCCTGTAATGATTTTTACTTGGAACAAATAAAATTGAACTATGAATTGGGTATTTCTTCCTTTAGCTGGTCGCCGGTTTTTCCAAATCTCCTTTGCCTGCTTTGGAAATCGATAATGGCCTCGTACAAATTGTCTTTTCTAAAATCAGGCCATCTTGTATTTGTAAAGTACAGCTCCGCATAAGCCAATTGATATAACAAAAAATTACTGATACGGTATTCGCCACTTGTACGAATCATTAGTTCGGGATCTGGAAACTCGCTGGTGGTAAGGTATTTTTGCACAGTATCCTGTGTAATATCTCCGGGTTGCAGTACCCCTCTTTTTACATCTGCCGCAATTAGTTTTACTGTATGTGCAATCTCCCACCGGCTGCTGTAACTTAAAGCCATTACCAGATTTAAACCTGTATTATTGCTTGTTTCATAAAATGCTTCTTCCAATTCTTTCCTGGCAGTTTCCGGCAGCATTCCCATATCGCCAATTGCATGAAGTTTAATATTATTTTTATTTAAAGTTGGTACTTCCTTACGGATAGTATCAACTAGTAATTCCATTAATCCGGTTACTTCATCAGCAGGCCTGTCCCAATTTTCGGTACTAAATGCATAAAGGGTCAGGTATTCTATCCCTAATTCCGCACAACCCTCTACAATATTTCGTACACTTTCTACACCATGCAAATGCCCAAAAAGGCGGTCTTCGCCTTTTTCTTTTGCCCACCGTCCATTACCATCCATTATAATGGCTATGTGACGGGGCAACTTTTGCATATTAACGCCTTCCTTTAAACTCATATAAAAACAATCGTCAGCCCCAAGGGCTGACTTTAGGCAGCAAAAGTAGTAAATTTAGTTGTAAAAAGTGTTTTGAACAATCCCAGGGGCAGGGCAAACGCATTAAAACTTTAGCGTTATCCCCATGGGGTGGATTAGTATTAGTTTGTTTATTGGATAGTAAGGCGGTTGTTGCATAAAAAA
>JAYVZR010000236.1:0-4862 GCA_043783135.1 Ferruginibacter sp.
AACCCAACATAGAAGAGCAAATAGCTACCAACCGTGAGCAGGAATTTATAAGCCTGCGGGCCTTTGCTAAACAGCCTGAGATGGTAATGGAAAACCTGGTACAGCTGCACAATACTTATATTGTTTTACAAAATGATACAGGGTTTATATTGATTCATCAGCAAAATGCACATGAACGTATTTTGTATGAGCGTTTTGTAAAGGCTGTTGATGGTAAACCCATCGCCATACAACAAAATTTATTTCCGATAACGATAGAATTAGCAGCTATGGATATGGTGATTGTAAATGAACTTTTACCTGAACTGCATTTGCTGGGGTATCATTTGGAACCCTTTGGCAATAATACTTTTGTTATACAGGGTACACCGGCAGATATAGCCGTTGGCAATGAAAAAACAGCCATAGAAAAAATGCTGGAACAATTTAAACATTTTAGCGCCGATTTAAAATACAATAAAAGAGAAAAATTACTTCGTTCACTTGCCTTGCAACAAGCCATAAAAGCCGGCACTTCCCTTACACAAAAAGAAATGAAAGTACTGGCAGAAGATTTATTTGCCTGCAATACGCCCAACATTAACCCTAATGGCAAACCAACTTACACAGTATTTAAAAAGAATGAACTGGATAAACTGTTTGGAAGATAAAATTTATTTGTTTGCCCTATTTCTATAATTGCATTATTTCATAAAATTAAAGGTTACCGTCATAATGGCAATAAAAAGACAACTCAGTCCTGTTAAAAAATAATATCAGCAATTTGTTCATCCTTATTTGCTTTTACTGAGTTATTTCTAATAAAAGAGGAAAGAAAAAATACTACTGCTCATAAACAATATGGTTGGAACAGAAGTATACTCATCAATAAAAGTTGTGCCATTTAATTTCAGCACTTTTAATGGGGTTAATACAAGGAAACAAATGCCGGGTAAGTTTGTAGAAGTATTTAAAATATGCGGCACTTTATTGTTGTTATCAGCCATATAATTTTAATTGTAGCACAAATCTACTTTACCGACGACATGCAAAAGTAAACAAGCCGTTAATTATGATTATTTTAATACCGCTAAAAATAGAATTAATGAATGCTTCAATTTAGTTCAAAGTATTTAGTACTTTCATCATCTTAAAAAACAGTATGGCATTTGTTGTTGAAAGTAAAACTGAAAATGGTTTTGATAAAATAGTATTGAAAGATACAGCTACAGAAACCGCTGTTGAAATTATTCCGGCATGCGGGGCTATTTTGCATGCTTTTAGTATTTTGCATAATGGCCGTTTTATAAATGTAATTGAACAGTATGCTGATGCAGATGATTTTGTTTTGAATGTGGCATCAAAGGGTTTTAAAAGCTGTAAACTTTCCCCTTTTGCCTGCCGTTTAAAAAATGCAACCTATCATTTTGGCGAAATTCAATATACCGTTAATAAATTTTTAATGTGCGAAAGTGCAATACATGGTTTATTATATGATTCAGTGTTTATGGTAAAACAGCAGGAAGTAAATGATACAAAGGCCAGTGTGGTATTGGCTTTTGCTTATAAAGGGACCGAAGCAGGATATCCTTTTTATTATGATTGTAATATAACATACACTTTAGAAAAAGAAAATACCCTTCACATTAGCACCGACATTATCAACAAAGACGAAGGATTGATTCCCATGCAGGATGGCTGGCACCCTTATTTTACACTCGGTGGAAAAATAGATGATCTGCAACTGGAATTTCAAAGCAAAGAAAAAATAATTTTTGACGATAGCCTGGTACCTAATGGTGAAAAAGTTCCCTACCATGAATTTGATTCTTTACAAAAACTTGGGGATACATTTTTGGACAATTGTTTTTCATTGAACTTTGCAGAGTGTCAGCCATTGTGTGTTTTAAGGGACCCGGTACAACAATTGCAACTGGAAATTTATCCTGATAAATCCTATCCATATTTGCAGGTGTATACTCCACCACATCGCAATAGCATTGCTATAGAAAATTTAAGCGCCATCCCGGATGCCTTTAATAATGGAATAGGTTTAATAACTTTACCCCCGCAAGCAAATGCAATTTTTACAACCACCTATAAAATAACTTCCTTAAATTAACTGATGAATCCAATTGCTGTTGCTGTTTTAAAAAGCTTTACAGAAAGCTTTTCATCTCAACCAAAAATATATTTTTCACCTGGCCGCATTAATTTAATTGGTGAACATGTAGATTACAATGATGGTTTTGTAATGCCTGCTGCTATTAACAAAGGTGTGTACTACGCTATTGCAGAAAATGGGAGCAATGAAATACATTTTTACGCAATGGATTTTGACGAGTGGCTTTCTGTTGGTATAACTGATTTTAAAAGAATGAATGGCTGGAAGAATTATGTATTAAGTGTAGTGAATGAATTTTTATTACTGGGCTGTGCAATAAAAGGTTTCAACTGTGTATTTGCAGGTGATATTCCACGAGGTTCAGGAATGAGCTCATCGGCTGCAGTGGAAGGTGGGCTGGCTTTTGCATTAAATGAAATATTGCATACTGGTTTAAACAGGGTAGAGCTTGCGTTGCTTTGTCAAAGAGCAGAGCATAATTTCCCCAATGTAAATTGTGGTATAATGGACCAGTTTGCCAATATGATGGGAAAGCAGGAGCAGGTTTTGTTGTTGGATTGCAGGAGCATGCAACATCAATATTTTCCTTTACATATAAAGGGCTATAAAATTGTTTTACTCAACTCCAATGTTCATCATACATTGGTATCCGGAGAATACAATATTCGCAGACAACGTTGCGAAGAAGGGCTAAGTATATTAAAAAGCCGGTTAAACATTCAGTCTTTTAGAGACATAACAAGAGTAGAGGATTTGCAGGTTTACAAAAGCAATATGCCTGAGAAAGTATATAATTGCTGCCTGTATGTTATTGAAGAAATTGCCCGTGCCAAAAAAGCTGCTGTGCATTTGCAGGAAGACAATTTAATTGCGTTTGGAAAATTGATGAATGCAACACATGAAGGATTAAGTAAGCTATACGAGGTGAGTTGTAAGGAACTGGATTTTTTGGTTGAATTAGCCAATAAAAATGCTCAAGTTATTGGCTCAAGGTTAATGGGTGGAGGCTTTGGCGGTTGCAGTATTAATATTATAACAGAAGAAGGGGTTGATAATTTTATTAAAGAAACTACCAAAGCATACCATCAACAGTTTAATATTACCCTTGAGGCCTATATTGTAGAAACTGCGGATGGAACAAGTATTGTTCCAATTACACCTTAATGTAGATTTTCTTTCTGTCCAGCAACCACGCAAAAAACCACATCATACCAATAAAACAAAGCGCATAAATAAGCGATCCAAACCTTGGCTCTGCCGGAAAAATAGGTTTACATATATTTTCATAAAACCAATTGATGGGAGTTAAATAAATTAATTTTCCCTCTCCATCTGAGCCTCCAGGTATTCTTATTAAAGCCAATAACCTTGGCAAAACGCCGCTTAGTACAAAAATGAACAATGCATTTTTGCCAAACACATCAAAGAAGCGGCTCCATCTACCTTGCCAGTTTTTAAACTCAATCACATAAATCATTACCCCCAAAATAAGTAATGCCAGCCCTGTAGTGTAAACTGCGTAACTGCTTGTCCATATTTTTTTGTTAATCGGAAAAACCATATCCCAGCAATACCCTGTAAATATTAAAACACAGCCCGCAACAAATAACCCGTTCACCATTTCAGCAGTTTTTCCTTTTTGGATAATATAACTACCGGCCAGGTACCCAAATATCACCTGTACAATAGCTGCAGGAATGCTCATCAATCCTTCCGGGTCAAATGATAATCCTTCCCCTTTATAGATATGTGCTTCTCCCACCATTGCAAGATCTATTTTTGTTCCAAACCAACCCGCCAGGCTAAAAGGGTCCGTAGGATTCGCCAACACACAAATAAACCAGTAGGCCAATAATAAAAATGCGCTTACTACAAAAGCACCACGCTGTTTAAAATAATGTGCAATTACAGATGCAAAAAAATAACAAAGAGCAATGCGTTGCAATACACCAAAAATGCGTACACCCGAAACTTTCCCATCTCCATTTATAAAGGCCCATGGCTTAACTATTAACACATCGTTTTGCCATTTAATAAATGGAAACCAATTTAAAAATAATCCAATCAACAAAATCAATACAGTTCTTTTTATGATTTTTTTCCAGAAAATGTTTTCTCCAGCTGCTTCCAGCTTTGGTAATACAAAAGCCATTGCGTTACCTACAGCAAATAAAAAAAACGGAAACACCAGATCGGTAGGTGTAAGGCCATGCCATGGAGCATGTTCCAGCGGTGTATAAATATGATCCCAGCTACCAGGATTATTAACCAATATCATCAGTGCTACCGTAGCACCACGAAATACATCCAATGAGTAGAAACGCTGGTTCATAGCTGGCAATTTGAAGTTTATTACACTAATTGTAAAAGCGGATTATACCAATTATAAATTATACGATGGCATTTATCAATTAGTGTAATTCGTAATAATTCGTGTAATAAAAAATGATCTACAATTAAATTTTTTCACTTAATTCAAGCCACCTAATTTCTTTTTCATCTAATAGTTTTACAATAGCGCCGATACTTTCTGCGGCCTGTTGTAATTCATCAAATCCCGGGTTGCCTTCATTCATCTTCATTTCCAATGTGGCTTTTTCTTTTTGAAGTTCCGGCATTTCTTTATCTAATCTTTCTAATTCTCTTTTTTCCTTAAATGAAAGCCCCCTCTTAACCTCCCCCAAGGTGGGAGGAATAATAACCTCAGACTTTGGTGGCTGATTCATAATTTGCCTTTCATCGGTTAAACTTCCGTTAG
>JAYVZR010000237.1:0-4860 GCA_043783135.1 Ferruginibacter sp.
GCTTGGATGGATGCTGGTACCCCGCAACATTCCGCAGATGGAAGTTACCGAACAACGTTTGCAAAAAATAAGGTCGTCAACAGGTATTGATATCAAGAACGATTTTTTATCAGGCAGCAAAAAGTTTACGGTTGCACCCAACAACAAAATAAGCCTGTTGATAGACCAGGGATATTTAACAACCGCATATCCTGTATTTAAATTCAGTAAGGGAAGTAATGCAAAAATCAGTCTTTCTTACGCAGAAGGATTGTATATAGATGAAGGAAGTACAAAAGACTGGCGGGCACAAGGTAAAAAAGGCAATCGCAATGAAACAGATGGAAAAAGATTTGTTGGGCTTACTGATGAATTGATTTCGGACGGCGGCGATGACCAGGAATTTACTTCTTTGATGTGGCGGACTTACCGTTACCTTAAACTTGATATTGAAACAAAAGAAGACGCCTTAACTGTAAATGATCTGTACGGTTTATATGAAGGCTATCCTTTTAAAATGAATGCAGGTTTTGAAAGCAGTGATAACGATCTTCCTAAAATTTTAGAAACAGGCTGGCGCACTGCCAGGCTCGATGCGCATGAAACTTATATGGACTGCCCTTACTACGAGCAGCTGCAATATGTGGGTGATACACGCATACAGGCATTGGTGTCGTTGTACAACAGTGGCGATGACAGGCTGATGCGGAATGCCATTGAACAAATCCGCAATTCATTGATGCCGGAAGGCATTACCCTTAGCCGTTACCCCACTGCCCATCCGCAACAGATACCTACTTTTTCGATGATATGGATTGCAATGGTATACGATTACTGGATGTACCGCGGAGATAAAAAATTTATCAGCACGCAATTGCCTGTTGTAAGAATGGTGCTTGATTTTTTTAATAAGTTTCAGCAAAGTGACGGAAGCCTTAAAGATGTTCCTTACTGGAATTTTACAGATTGGGTGAATGATAAGGGCTGGGATGCAGGAGTGGCACCAAAAAGTATGGATGGTACCTCTGCAGCGCTTGACCTGCAGTTGTTAATGGCCTATCAAACTGCAGCTTTATTGGAAAAACAAACAGGCATGCAATCCTTTGCTGATATTTATTTAAAACAGGCGGCCAGGTTAAAGCAAAGCATTGCTGCAAATTACTGGAGCCCGCAAAGAAAAATGTTTAGTGATACAAAAGAAAAATTATTGTATTCTCAACATTGCAATTCCTTGGCCATACTTACCGATATGGTTACGGGCAACGCTGCTACAACATTGGCAAAAAGTATGATAACAGATACAGGCATTAGCAAAACCACTGTTTATTTTCGTTATTATTTAAACCGTGCCGTTGTAAAAGCCGGCCTGGGAAATCTCTATCTTCAATTGCTGGATAAGTGGAAAGAAAACCTTGCAATGGGGCTAACGACATGGGCTGAAATGGATGATGTAAGCGGCACCCGTTCAGATTGCCATGCATGGGGAAGCAGCCCCAATATTGAGTTGTACCGTGTTGTTCTGGGCATTGACAGCGATGCACCCGGCTTTAGCAAAGTAAAGATTGAACCGCATTTAGGTACCTTGAAAAATGCCAGTGGATTTATGCCGCACCCAAATGGAAAAATTGTAGTTGAGTATACCACAACTGCAAATGGAAAATGGAAATGTATTATTGACTTACCAAAAAATATTAGCGGGCAATTTATCTGGAAAGGCCAAAAGTATTTACTGCACGATGGGAATAATTCTTTTACATTGTAACAAAAATGTATAATTGATTTTTGATTTAATTCTCTTTTACAATTAAATCGCAATTGGCTTCTGTATCATCGATTTTTGCGCCCATTTTTTTATAAAAGTCAATGCCATTAGTGTTCCATTTTGATACCTGCCAGCGGACTTTTTGACTATCTTTTGCAAGATCGATTACTTTTTCTAAAAGCATTTTCCCAATACCTTGCTTTCTAAAAGTCTCTGTTACATACAGGTCATCAAGATACAAGCCTTTTCCTGACCATGAATAATAAGTAAAATAAAATGTAGCGAAACCAATTATATTTTTATTGGCTATTTCCACGACAAAACATTGAAAAATGTTTTCATCTGCTATCATTTGCTCCAACGTAATGGTCACCTTTTCTGCCGTTTTTTGAAATATGGAAAATTCTTTTATCAGTGAAAATATAGCGGGGAAATCCTGAATATCCGCTTTTCTTATAGTAATATTCATTTGATCTATGCAATTAAAATAGTTGTTTGTTATAGAGGTTTTGTTACTGGCTTACATAAATTATTTCATAACAGGCTGGTGCATCATTAAATCTTCAATCTGTTTCGCTATTGCTTCCGGCGTTTCTTTAAATGTTAGGTAAGTAAATTTTTCGCCGGGTATCAGCACATTTTTGCCATCCTCTTTTATTTCGAAATTCAATTTTTTATAGCCAAACCATGGTGCCATGCCACGTACCGCCACCAACACAGCAGTTTCATCCCAGCTATTGCGGCCAACAGTATTACTGTCTTTTGCAAGGGCAACCGCAAATGCATCTTTAACAGGGCTTTTCTGTATTGTTTCGTTGTGTATCAAGGGTATACCTGTTAATATTTTTTCACCAATTTCAAAGCCGCTTAATATTACTGGTGTGGGCCAATCGGCAAATACTTTTTTTGAAGCGGCTGCATCAACCAGCACATTAAATTCATATCCACTTTTTCCATCCTTATCAATACGGGCAGCCATAGATACCAACTGCTTTACTTTTTTTTCTACCAATGCCGTACCAGTGAGTGCTGAATATTCATCAGCACCCGAATTAAGCAATGCTGCTAAATTGCTAAAGAAACCAACACTTACAATGGTAACAGATTTATCAGGCTGTGCCGACAATATTTTTCGGTATAATTCTACTGCGTCTATCGCAGCAGCATTTGATTTTAATGCATGCGGGTATTTGGCAATAATTGCCTGTGCCCATAGCTGCTTGCATTCTTTATTGGGAAAATCGCCCCTGACAATCCCCACCGGAATACCCGGCCTGTTAAAATAAGTATTTAGCACACTAAGTGTTGGCACCGTGGTTTCAAAAGCATTGGATGAAATAGTTGCCAGTATGGTAGCTTCTCTTTTGTCTGCAAATGCATGCAGCAACGCCATCGCACCAACATCATCATAATCGGGTGCAATATCGGTATCAAAAATAATTGGTACCGGTTGTTGTTTTTGTGCAAAAACGTTGCAACAAAAAAATAACAGTAGAAAGAGGATAGTCTTTGTCATATGGAGTGTTAACGATTTTTTGAAGTTGTTTGAAATAATTAAAATATTGATAAAGCGATTCATAATCCTTCAATTATCAAGCTGGTAGCCAATTTCCCATTGATACCCAAAAGGGTCGGCCAGCCTTCCCAATCTCCATCCATGATCTTCACCTACTGGAAAAACTTCCACAGCACCTGCTGCTAAAGCTTGTGCAAAAAGCGCATCGGGGTCAGCTACTGTCAAAATCATTCTAATAGAACAGGCTTCAACTATTTTACCATTATCAGCAGGCTCCTCGCTAACCCAAAAACCTGCGCCATTAACGGAAAGGTTTGCTATCAATCCATCTGGCGTTTCAAGCCGATACATTTCAACAGCACCAAATGCTTTTTTATAGAAACCTACAGCACCTGAACCATTTTTTATAGACAGCCATGGAGCAATGGAGGTTGGAATAGTGGTGCTTTGATTTAAATTTTTATCGTCAGCATTTATCATAAACAAAAATGTTTTTATAATTATTTTTAACTACCCGGCAGCTTATTTTTCTTTTTAAACAAATCACTCAGCGGTGTTTTTGAAACGGCATTATTTACCAATGGTTTTGCCCAAATGCCCATGCTGAACAGGTAGCCAAGTGTTATATACAATAAAAACATAGATGCCCTTAACCCGACAAAATCTGAAAGTGTACCAATAATAAGCGGCACTACTGCCCCGCCCATAATACCTGTACAAAGTATGCCCGCAAAACTGCCATGATGTTTTGC
Source organism: Ferruginibacter sp. (assembly GCA_043783135.1). Taxonomy (GTDB): domain Bacteria; phylum Bacteroidota; class Bacteroidia; order Chitinophagales; family Chitinophagaceae; genus Ferruginibacter. The sequence continues at coordinate 4,010 of JAYVZR010000237.1, forward strand.
TACTGAATTTAAAGCAAGCGATATTACAACCGACCACATCACCGAAGCGAAAAAACCACAGAGCGGAAAAGCAATAACAGCTATAGCAGCCGAACCAAACAGCGCAGCAGTTAAACTTATAATGGCGCCCGCTACAAATAACTGTAGCACTTTACGGCTGTCGAATATTTTAAGCAGCACAAGGCCCAACAGGCAACCCACTGTCATTAAACCCCAGAACCATGCAACCGCTTTTGCACCCGCCGTTTCAGGACTAAGGCCATGATATAATTGCAGAAATTTCGACATCCAGTTGGCAATGCCCTGCTCTGTACCCACATAGGCAAATGTGCCAAAAAAGAAAAGTATGGTGAACTTATTTTTAAAAAGTTCTTTAAAATTTTCAGTACTACCTATTTTTTCATCGGCCTGTAATTGAATGGGTGGAAATTTTATTGCCGCTATCACCAGTATCATCAACAAAGATGTTAGCGCAAACACCCAGTAAACAGAAACCCATTCAAGATGCTGCGGTACCAATCTATCTAATATACCAATGATGCCGCCACTATTTCCTGAATGTACATGTTGCACCAGGTAGCTGTACATCCACGGGCTCACAAATGAAGCAAGGCCAAAAAACACCTGCGCCAAAACCGAATTAAAAGCAAAATGTTCTTCACCACCTGCCGCCCTTAACAACGGGTTTACAACTACCTGTAACATAGCCATGCCCAAACCTATGAGAAATAAGGAAGTAAGCGCAATAGAAAAACTTGTAAAAAAAGCAAAGAGCAATGCGCCACCAAAAGCCAGTAAAAACCCAATTATTAAAACAAGTTTTTCGCTGTATTTTTCAATTAAGATGCCGG
>JAYVZR010000238.1:0-12735 GCA_043783135.1 Ferruginibacter sp.
GCAATTGAGTTAGGGCTTGCACCACCTACCACTTCTGCCCCTTCAATCATTTCACCCACCTGGAAACCGGTTTTAAATTTATCAACTATTTTGTTGGTAGCAAGATCAATGGTAAAAACACTCATAGCCTCAGGTGAGTGGGGACTTCCAACACCGGGAATTTTTTTACCTTCTGTTTCTGTTCCTTCAATAGACTCTTTTGTATTATCTCCGTAAGGATGATGAGAAATCATCATTGAATTGTAATTGTCTTTTGTCATGCCACCTACCAGTGGATACGAATACACGCCAACATTGGCAATGAAGGCCATTTTTTTATCGGCACTTATTGCAAGACCAAAAGGCTGACGGCCAGATGGTATGGATGCGGTTATTTTTTTAGTTGCAATATCGTATCGAACTAACCTAAAATTTCCCCTGTCTAAAATTAATAATTCATTGTTGGTTTCATTTAACAAAAGGTCAGAAGTAAAACTGTCATCAAAATCAACACCATCAATTTTTCCATTTAGGGAGATAGAATCAATGCGTTGCAATTTTTCAATATCATACACAATTACTGCTCCGTTATCACCGCCGCTTAAATAAACCGTTTTTGAATCGGGTGCAAAAGCAACTCCCAAAAAAGAGCCTTGGGGCAGTGCGTTTGTTATTGTATTCTTAATGGCTGAGTCAGCCGAAAATGGACTGCTGTTTAATGGTTCATGCACAAGCGGTGAATTGATTTTATTTTCATAACCCGGCACCCTTATATCATTCAAAGTTGCAAGGTCAATGATAGTAAATACGCCATTGTGCAGGGTTACGGCCTTTTTACCATCGGGCGAAAGCGTCATTCCAAACGGTTTGTTGGTAATGCGTATCAATTTGCCCGCTGGCGTAAGGTATCGCCCGCTTGGAAGTACCGAAATGCCCTTGCTATCTATTTTGCAGAACTGGTTGCTGCCCGGTACAGAAAGTATAGTTGCATTTTTTTGTTGTGCCTGCAAATGGAAACTAAATAACACAATTACAATAAAGCAAACCTCTTTTTTTCTTTTAAAAAATTGCATGAGATTAATTTTATTAAAATACTACTGATAAAGATTAAGGCGAAACTACGATGAGTTTCGCCTTAAAAGCCAGGCAACTGCCTACACTAAAATATTTATTAAGTTAGAAGCATCAGGTTTATTTTACTAACCATATATCCTGATTGATATCATCGCCGGCTCCGCCAAACTGACTCTGTATTGCTGCGCTGAGATTGGTACCATTTACAGTTGACTCGTTAGTGGGATATTGAAATCTCCTTGGAATTTTGCCCCCGTTTCCTGTACCCGAACCGGTGTTAAATACCGGCACGCCGGTTCTTCTCCATTGATAATATCCCTGTAAACCCGAGTTACGTGCATAAGCCAGGTATTTTTGAGTCAATATCTGGGTTAAACCATCGCTGTTATCCCCTTTATATTTTACAAGCGGCTGATTAAAGTAGCTGTCAAAACTAAAAGGAACTGTATAAAGGATGTTGCCTGTTCCATCTGCTTTGCGTAGTGTTACCGTGTTATCTCCATCTTTAATACCATAAAATCGAAACATTGCTTTTACGCCGTTTGTATACCATGTTTCGGCACTTCCTGTTGTCCATCCCCTGTTAATAGCTTCTGCAATGCTAAAACAAACTTCAGCATAGCTTACTATAAAAGTAGGTTCACCTGTAAGACCGGAATAATAATGATTGTAATTGAGCAATGACAATCTGCCCGTCCCTGATTCAGTTGCCAAATAACTTAAGTCTGCTCCAAGTGGTGCTCCTGCATACGACCTAAAATCAGTATCACCAAAGCCTAGGCCACGGGCTGGTTCTGCTAGTACCATTACCCGCAAATCATTTAGAGAACTAAGGGTATTTAAGAGGGTTGAACCCAAGTTTAAACGGCCCGCATCATTACCATAATTATTGGCATTATTCGGGTAATAATTAAATTTGTCGTTGTAAACATATTGCAGGTTATCGCTATTGGTAGCAAAAATTGGATACTTTGCAGGATTACTGATGATATCATTGAACTGTGCTTTTATATTCAGGTCTGCATCGCTACTGTGTTTGCTTAATTCAATCAATACCCTTAGCCTGTAACTGTTTACTGCTTTCTGCCAATTAACCAACGCCCCACGGGCAGTGCTTGCATTATCACTTGGGTTATAATAAAAGTCGCCCGAAAATTCAAGAAACCCATTTGCCAAAAGACCTGTCAGAATTGTGTTGGATGAATCAAGCCACACCAATGACTGCTTAAATACCTCTTTCTGTGTGTTGTATTTTGGTGCAATATTATTAACTCCCTGCAGCGCTTCTGTCATGGGTACATCGCCCACTTTTTCGCTCATACGAACAAAGAAAAAACTCCGAAAAAATAACCCTAATGCATGGTAAGGATTATTGCTTGTATTTGCCAATTTAGCGGCAATATTTTCCATTGCCAGCACATTATTTAAAGAACTGAAGTTCCAGCCTGCACTTCCAGTCCAGTATTTATTATCTCCATAATAGGTATAATTGGAAGCATAGTACTGACCTGCTTTATCTTCGTAATCGCCCGGAAATACAACAATGTCATTTAACACTGCCCTTAATATAACACCAGGCGGCACCACAACAGACAGGTTATTATTTTTTGAATAGTCTTCAAACTGTTTGCTACAGCCTGTAAGTAGTACAAGGCCTGTAAGAGCAACAATTATTTTATATTTAAACAATTTCATACAAATATTTTTAGGTTGATGTATTATGTTTTAAAAAACTATATTAAGATTAACGCCATAGCTTCTTGTTGTGGGCGTTTGCAGATTATACTCCTTACGAATGCTGTTAAACTGGTCACGGCCGGGATATTGATCCACATCTATATCCTTAAATGCCTCTGGGAAAAAGTACAACAGGTTTCTTCCTACTAGAGAAATTTCTACTTTACTAAACGCTTTTCCAAGAAGTTCTTTAGGGAATGTATACGTCAATACCAATTCACGAAGTTTTGCGTAGGTTTTATTAACCATCGTATGCTGCGGATCGTTATAGAAACTGCTTACATAATCCTGTATCCAGATAGTAGCTGTTTTGTTTTGTGCATAAGTGAGTGATTTACTATTTGTAATTACCCCGGTTACAGGATCATATTGAATAAGTCCACTACCACCAACAACCTGTACCCCATCACCACTAAGAATAGGAATGCCATTTGCGTCCACCGCCCCTTTATACCCTGGATCACCATAATGGTTAGATTCATACAAGCGTGCGTCACCAATTTTACCGGTGTTTGTATTGGCACCACGGCCACCTTCAGTTAACTTACGCAATACACGGTCCTGAATTTTTCCACCCACCATTCCATCAAACTGAAAAGCTACACTTACCGATTTATAAGAAACCTTGTTGTGAATGCCCCATGACCAGTCAGGATCAGCGTGGCCAAGGTATTGCGCCTTTGGAAGGTATATTGGGAAACCGCTTTCATCATGAATTACTTTACCATCTGGCGTAAGTGCTTCATAATCGCCATATAACTTATCTACCCTGTCTCCAATCTTAGAGGGGTAGCCTGTACCATTACCCAATGTAGTTGCACCACCGGCAAATTCTGCAAATACCTCCTTATAAGTAGCCCAGTTAATTAATACATCCCAACGGAAATCTCTTTTCTGGATTGGTGTACCGGTTAAAGAAATTTCGGCACCTGTCCTTTTAGTGGTGAAGCCGGTTGTTAAAATATGATTTAGGCCGCTAGCCTCTGAAATGGGTTGATTGGATATAACAGGGCCGTCTTTATATTGAAAATACGTAGCACTTAGACCAAGCCTGTTTTGTAAAAACCGGACATCAAGTCCTGCTTCATAGTTACTTCTTGAAGAAGGTTTTACACCCGGATCAATTGCATAATTAGGCGCATAAGCACCCGTTTGGTTATTGTAAACAGGAGTAGTAGAATAAGCTGGTTGCTCCAAACTATAGGAAGGCCCGTCATACGGCGTGTAATAACTGTTCCCGTACCCTACAGGACTACTTGCTCCAAGATCCTGAAAGGATGCACCGGCATAAGCCCTGGTTCCCCCATCTTTTACATTGGTATATGCGCCCCTTATTTTAAGGAAACTTACAGCCTTGGAAAGATTTATATAATCGGATATAACAGTACTTAATGCTACCGATGGATAAAAATAAGAATTTTTATCAACTGGTAATGCAGAAGTTTTATCCAAACGACCCGTAGTGGCAATAGTAAAATATTTTTTAAAAGTAAGATCGATAGAATAATAGGCACTTGTCTGAATCAGGTTAGACTCATAAGAATAAGCACGGATGGGTTTAGATGAATTGGCAAAATTATACACATTTGGTACTATTAACTGATCTGTACTTACATAGCTGGAGGTATATTTCATGTTGCGCATGGAGCCGCCACCGAAAGCACTCAATGAAAAACCGCTGTGTGCAATATTTTCCTTATTGTATCTTACTAATAATTCTGTATTATTTTCCCACAGGTCACGGCGATCTTCGCGATAGTTACCATGGTTGTGCTCGTCCCCATAAGGGTGTGCAGAAAACGGTTCCTTTTCAGCTCTTAAAACATTATAAGTGGTTACATTTGAACGTAACATCACATCCAGGTCTTTGTTAAACCTATAGGTAAAACCAATCCATCCATACAGGTCGTTTTTATAGTGAGACCTAAGCCATTCATAACTGGAAAAGTAGGGATTGTGATAACGTTTGTATTCAACAAAATTTGATTGAATACCTTCTTTACCAGGCTGCCAGTAATTTACAATATTAGGATCTTTTACATTCCAGTCAGCGCCAGTCCAGATGTCGATATTATAGATAATACTATTCGGACCATACACTGCATCAGGAATGTTTTTTGAATCTTGGCGGTTATAATTAATATTTCCTTCAATTTTAAATTTATCAGTGAAATCATAACTTGCTACAAGATTTAAATTAATTGTATTTAAACCAGTATTGGGTGTAATACCACGCTGGTAACCATTCGAAACAGACATGCGAATATTGGAGCGGTCAGTAACAGAAGAGAAATTTATATTATTTTTAATCAATATGCCGGCCTGTAAGAAGTTTTGCAGGTTATTTGCACCGCGGGCAACCCATGGAGTTGGTTTAATATTTCCTTTAAAAGTAGTCCGGTCAAGAAAAGTAGTTGTATATACAGTATTAGGATCATAAGCCCCATCATACTGTGGCAATAACAATCCTTGATCCAGGCGGGGCCCCCATACATCATAATCTTTATCGTTTACGCCTGAGCCGGTTCCATTACTGTTATAATCGCCAAAAGCATATTTTTGGTTATCGCCGCCGCCGTATTGATTTTGTACTTTAGGTATCGCAATAAAGCCCTGGTTAAACTGGGTGCTGCTATTTATTTCCACCGTAAAGCCTTTACTGTTTCTTTTACCGCGTTTTGTTGTGATCATTACGGCGCCATTAATACCCCTGCTACCATATATGGCCGCAGCTGTAGGGCCTTTTAGTACGGTGTATGTTTCAATATCATCCGGGCTTATATTCCATGTATCCGAATTAATAGGCATGCCATCCACTACATAAAAATTTAATGGAGAACCCCTTAATAAAACCGTAGGTGAGGCGAGCAACTCCTGGTTTATACCCACACTCAAACCGGCCACTTTGCCTACAAGGCCATTGATAGGATTTGATTCACGAGCTCTCAAAAGTTCTGATCCCTTTACTTCCTGTACTGAATACCCAATTCGTTTCGTTTCTTTCTTTATACCTAATGCTGTAACTACAACTTCGTTAAGTTGTTTATTATCTACATTAAGAACGATGGTTAAATTATTGGCAGATACAGCAACAGTCTGGCTTTCATATCCAACGAAACTTATGGTTAATTTTTCACCTTTGTTTGCAGTAACTGAAAAATCACCTGTTGCATTGGAGCTGGTGCCTGCTTTAGAATTTTTGACCTGAACGATGGCTCCATCAATTGGTTTACCGGTTGCCGCATCAGAAATTTTGCCCTTTACCTCTATATTTTGCGCTTGTAAAAAGCAAGGGAGGCACATTATTACAAAAGCCAATAATAGCCTTATCAGATTGTTTGGAAATTGCTTCATAAACACAGTTTTTTGTTTTGTGGAACAAAATTATCTCTGTGTCTTTAACAAATAGTTGTGCAAAAGTTAAGTTAAAGCAACCTTATTGTTACCAAATTGTAAAACGGAAAATTTTTAGTCTGATTGTTTTATCTACCGCCCGTAATCTGGAATTATTCTTAAACAAATTTTTACACTCATATTAATACCAAAAAAATTTATTACAAAAGAAACCATTGCTGGCTTTTTAAAAATATGAAAGAAAAAGTGCGATCATTTAACCATAATACGGACTTATCATCAAATACACTACCACACCAGTTATTGCTACATAAAACCAAACGGGCCAGGTAATTCTTGTTAGTTTTTTATGTTGTTCATATTCGCCAATTAAAGCCCTATAGGCAGTAAATAAAATAAAAGGAAGAATGATGGCGGCGAGGGGGATATGTGTAATGAGGATGATATAATAAATAATGCGCAAACTGCCGACGGCTGATTTTTCCTGATCGCTTAAAATGCCATCATGATTGATATCGCCAAACCTTGTATCGCCTGCGAGTAAATGGTGACAGATATAGGAAACAAGAAATAACACAGACAAAACAATTGCTGACAACATTATCTTTTTATGCAGTGCATACTTTTTTTGCTTTACTGCAATAAGGCCTGCTATTAATAAAATAGCCACAACAGAATTGATTACCGCATTAAATTTTGCAAACACATGTACATTAAAACCAAGATCAAGATTTAATTTAAATTTTGCTAAAAAAGCAACTGCTCCAAAAACTACTATTGATACGATCCAGATAATTATTTTAGCCTTTGAGTCATTTTTAACCATTGAAAGTGGTAACATATCCCTATTATTTATTTCGAAAAATTTATTAATCCTCTGTTGGTTTTGGTGATTTTTTCAACCCTTGCAGATTATCAACTTAGCTTCTGCCAAACAATTCTTTTAAAAATTCTTTAAAGCTGCGTTTCTTATCTTTCTCTAACATCAACAGCGGAATATCTCTTACCAATTTTGCCTGCTTTAGGGTATCTAATCCGTTATACCAACCCCTCACTACACGGTTTTTGTCTAACAGGAAAAAATTTTCTGTGTGGATAAATGCTGTGTCAACATTTACATCTGCAACATTTGCTTTTATTTCATTTAAAGCAAAATCATAAATATCTTTTTTATCACCTGTAACAAACCACCAGCCATCATGATTGGAAGTATACCTGTCAGCGAATTTTCTTAATTGTGGAACAGAGTCGTGCAGCGGATCAATGCTTACTGAAATAAATTGTACAATACTATCATTGTTGTTGATAAACGAATTTTGTAAGCGCTTCATAGACTTTGCCATACCAGGGCAAATAGAAGGGCAGCGTGTAAAGAAAAAATCAATCACTAAAATTTTCCCCTTCAGGTCATCCAGTGTAACTTTTTTACCAAGCTGGTTGGTAAAACTTATATTTTTTGCTTTATGCCAAATGGTATCCGTTACAATTTTGCCATTATTTTCTGTAATGGCTACGCTGTCGAAAAAATATTTATGTGGCATTTGAACTGCCGCTTCGCCATAATATTTTACTATAAAATATCCAGCAAATGGTAATATTATGGCCACCATTAAACCAAGTATCGCCCTCTTATTCATACTTATTTTTTCCAGTTTTGTAATAAAAAACCATCGTCCTCAAATATGGAACGATGGTTTATTATAATTTTTTTAGTACAATTAATCCTTCGCCCCTTTTTCTTTTGCAGCCGGTTCTACCTTTTCTGTTGGTGCAGTTCCATTATACTCATTACGCAAATTTTTCCAGCTGGTACCATCCCATAAAAAGGCAGCAATAAACCAGATAAATAAACACAACGGAACTACTATTGTCATAATCATATTGCGTACTTCATCTCCTAAATGCATAAAAACAGAAACTATATAGTAAGCCTTGGCAAGTGTTAAAATACAAACCATTCCTTTAAAAGCTAATACCAGTGTTGCATTGGGGTGTGCGCCTTTATGAATCGTATAAATGGTAAGCCCAATAGTTAATTCAATAATTGTTAAGGCTGATAATATCCAAAAGGTTCTCCAGATATTTTTTGTATTATCAGAATGTTCTGGATGAAAAGTTATTTCCTGAGATGAAAATGATGCTGACATAATTCGTTTATTTATTGATAGTTCAATTTTTAATAGTGATAATTATATAAGGTAAAAGCAAAGGAATACAAATACCCATACAAGGTCTACAAAATGCCAGTATAACCCAGCTTTTTCAATCATTTCATAATGCCCTCTTTGTTCAAAATGATTCATCCTGGTTTTTAAATACATTATAACGTTTATAATTACACCGCTAAATACATGGAAACCATGAAAGCCGGTAATTTCAAAGAAATAACTACCGAATGCAATTGGCCCCGGCGTTGCATATTCTTTTCCATCAACTGTTATTTCGGGTCCAAAAGGATTATGTGCTACTGTTGTATTCCATAATTCAGCATGACCGTTAACCCATACTTCATGATGCCCAGTTAATAAATGCGTCCATTCCCAGGCCTGGCAACTCAAAAAGCATATGCCTCCCAAAATTGTCCACAACATATATTTTTCTACACCGGCCCTGTTCATTTTATGCCCTTCATGTACCGCCAATACCATGGTAACAGAACTGGCGATCAAAATAAAGGTCATTAAACTTACAAAAGCCAATGGCAAATTAGCGTGCCCTGCAAAAGGAAATGAATTAAATACATGGTTAGGATCTACCCAATGGTTTTGGCTAAAGCGGATAGTTCCATAACTAATCAAAAATGCGCCAAATGTAAATGCATCACTCATTAAAAAATACCACATCATTACCTTACCATAGCTGGCATTGAAGGGGCTTCTTCCACCACTCCACCATTTTGTTCCCTGTTGTACTGCTGCTGTAGACATTAATATAACTTTATATTATTTAATAACTTTTACCCGAAATATTTCAACCAAAACCAAATGACAACTATTATTATATTCCTTCAACTCTACCTGATCATTATTAAAAAAACCAATAGATAGATCCATAAAAAATCAACAAAATGCCAGTAGGTACTGATTACTTCTACCGGTACAATGTTATAATTTCTAACCCTGCTGCTGAATGCCTTTGCAAACATTACCAGTAATGCTATTATGCCCCCTAAAACATGTAAAGCATGTAAGCCAACTATAACATATAAAAATGAAAACGACACGTTTGCGTTTAATGTTATGCCATTAGCCCACAGCTGTTTGAACCCAACTATCTGTAATACTATAAAAAGAACTCCCAATACTAAAGTAGCTACTACCAGGTTTTTGTATTGCAGCATCTCCCTTCTTTTGAAAGCAGTTTTTGCTAACCAAAGTGTAATACTGCTTATTATAATAACTGCAGTAGAATACCAAAACATTTTGGGTAAATCAAAACTAACCCAATTACCCTGGTTACGTTTAATGATATAAGCACTGGTGAAACCTGCAAACATCATTACTATACTTGCCAATCCTACCCAAAGGGTAAACTTATGCGGATGTATTCTTTTTTTTTGTTCCATTACCAACAGGCTCATTCAAGCAAATTTTTATTACTGTTTTAAAACATCTTTATGCTTTGTAATGAACATTTATCTTTACAACAATTATGATTATACTCTTTGCTTATTTTACTTTATTAAACAGAAAAGTTTCAGGCTCTTCCAACAAACAATGCCAGTAATACAATCATCAAATAAAAATAAGAACTGAACATTACTTTTCTTGCACTCTTTATATCCATATTTTTAAACAACAACACACTCACATATACCATCCACAAATTACAAACAAATAAAACCGCCATACAAATAATACCTTTTGTGCCTGTATCTGTAATGCCTGCAAAATAAGGCAACAAGCCAAAAGGAATCATCATTGCACTATATATAATAGTTTGCAACGCTGTAAATTTTGTAGGCCCTTTATCACCCGGTAGCAATTTAAATCCTGCCGTTGTATAATCCTGGTGAGCCAGCCATGCAATTGCCCAAAAATGTGGGAACTGCCACAAAAACTGTATTCCAAATAATATCCATCCGCCAATACTAAACTCACCGGTTGCTGCTACCCATCCAATTAAACAAGGCAGGGCTCCGGGAATAGCACCTACCAAAACGGCTATTGAATTAACTTTTTTGAGTGGCGTATAAACAAAGCCATACAATAACAAGCTAAACAAACCTACCAATGCACTTTGATAATTAAACCAATAAGCCAAAATAAAAATTCCAAGAACCCCGGCAATAACTGCAAAAGCTGTTGCTTCATTTACACTCATCCTTCCACTGGCAACAGGCCTTTTCGCTGTACGCTTCATTAAGGCATCTGTATTTTTTTCCAGTATCTGGTTTACAGCGTTGGCAGAACCTGTAATGAGCATTCCGCCTGCAAAAAGTAAAAGAACTGATATTACTTTTGACCGCACATATACTAACTCGTTCGGTGCAATCAAAAAACTTACAACGGTACTAAACACCACCATAAAACTCAAAGTGAATTTGATTAACTGAAAATAATCTTTCACTTTAGCTGCCAGTGCAAACGAAGTTGAATTGGCTATGATTGTATTTTCCTTCGACATAGTCCTTACCTTTTTTCTTCCAAAAAATCAGAAGAGGCCTGGTAATGTTTTAAATGAACTTTTATTAATTGTCACAATTACGAGACACTATCTTTAATTCTATTGTTTAATTCAGCACGTTAATTTTAATGATGGCTTTCATTTTCGCCGATTGGTTCTGTTTGCTGAATAAAATCCCGTCCATCTTTACCATAATCATACGCACCACGATATACTTCAGGAATTTCGCCAGGCCAGTTTCCATGACCGGGCCTGATTGGAGTTGTCCATTCCAATGTATTGGCTCCCCATGGATTTGCTACAGTTACCTTTCTTCCTTTAAAAATACTATAGAAGAAGTTTACAACAAATAATAACTGGGCAGCAAATACAATTATAGAAACGAAGCTTATAAATTGATTTAAGCCTGCAAACATTTTAAATGATTCCCATCCGGAAAAATCATAATAACGGCGGGGCATACCTGCCAGGCCTTCGTAATGCATGGGCCAGAATATTAAATAAGCTCCAATAAGTGTTACCCAAAAATGTATATAGCCCAATGTATTATTCAAGAACCTGCCGTACATTTTAGGGAACCATTGATATACCCCCGCAAACATTCCAAAGAAACCCGCCACACCCATCACAATATGAAAATGTGCAATAATAAAATAGGTATCATGTAAATGAATATCTAAAGAAGAGTTTCCTAAGAATATACCTGTTAAACCGCCAGAAATAAACATGCTTACAAAACCAATGGCAAATAACATGGCAGGCGTAAACCTGATATTACCCCGCCACAATGTAGTAAGCCAGTTAAATACTTTAATAGCAGATGGTACGGCAATTAATAAAGTAAGCAATACAAAAAATGCGCCCAGAAAAGGATTTAGTCCTGTTACAAACATATGATGCGCCCAAACCAAAAATGCAAGTATAGCAATTGCAAATAATGAACCCACCATAGCCATGTACCCAAATATTGGTTTGCGGGAATTTACCGACATTACTTCCGAAGCCATGCCCATTGCAGGCAGTATAATAATATATACTTCCGGGTGACCAAGGAACCAAAATAAATGCTGGAATAAAATAGCACTACCACCCTCATTAGGCAGAATTTTTCCATTAATATAAATATCACTTAAGAAAAAACTGGTTCCTAAATTTCTATCAAATAATAATAAGATGGCGCCGGATAATAATACCGGGAAAGATAATACTCCTAAAATAGCAGTAAACAATAAAGCCCAGATAGTAAGCGGCAGCCTTGTCATGCTCATTCCTTTTGTACGAAGATTAAGGATGGTTGAAATATAATTTAACCCACCTAGCAATGAACTTACAATAAACATTGCCATACTTGCCAACCAGAGATCCATCCCAATTTTAGAACCGCTGGAAGCATCCCCCAAGGCGCTTAATGGAGGATAAATCGTCCAGCCGCCAGAAGCTGGCCCGGTTTGCACAAATAAAGAAGCAAACATAATCACAGACGCAGTAAAGAAAAACCAATAGCTCAACATATTGAGCATTGGTGATGCCATATCTCTTGCTCCTATTTGCAGCGGTATTAAAAAGTTAGCGAACGTTCCGCTTAAACCTGCTGTTAATACAAAGAATACAAGGATTGTACCGTGCATCGTTACCAAGGCATAATAAAACTCAGGCTGCAATTTTCCACCCTTTGCCCAATGCCCCAATAAATCTTCCAGCCATGGAAAAGTTGATTCCGGGTAGCCTAACTGTAACCTAAATAATACAGAAAATAGACCGCCGATAATAGCCCATATCATTCCTGTTATAAGGAACTGTTTAGCAATCATTTTATGATCCTGGCTAAAAACGTATTTAGAAATAAATGTTTCGTGATGATGATGTTCGTGATGTGCATCATGCCCCGCATGAACATCTGCTTCGTGTAATGTGACTGTGCTACTCATATTCTTATAGTTTATTCAAGAGTCTTTTAATTAATTA
>JAYVZR010000239.1:0-4844 GCA_043783135.1 Ferruginibacter sp.
AATTGACATTTGTTTAACCCTTCCACCAATAGACGAAAATAAACAACGTAAAGTATGGTTTAATAAACTACCTCATTATTACAGAGGCAAAACAATGATTCGCATTTCCTTACCAATTATTGAGCAAGAACAAAATTTACAAGACGTTTTTAAATTTATACACAAAGCATTTGATATTATAATTTCAAAAAAGAAAAAAGGAGATAGTTATGACACCAATAAATTACAAAATGCTTTATGTGAATTGGAAAGAGAATTACAAGAAACAGATTTATGGGAATTACATAATAAAAACAAAAAATTAATAAACCAGGAAACAATTGAAAAACACAAGCAAGAAAGAAATACCAGAAAACAGTCAAATTTAGAAAACAAAAGATTAATACGAGATTTACGCCTTATGTATAGTTTTCCCGATGTTGAATTGAAATATTTTTCCCCATATGAAAATATTTTTTGCGATAATGTTTTACAAAAATTACGAGATAGAAAGTTTAAGCTACCAAATTACGACCATTTATATATACAAGTCTCAGACACTTTTGATAATGCTTTATTGCGTTCTATACGAGCTGAAAAATGGTTTGTTTATGGTATTGCTGTGTTAGAGAATTACAATGAATATCCTAAAAAACAGGAAGTAGAAAAAAAACGAATTGTGTTTGATTTATTAAAACAAGGCTTGATGGACATTGCAATAATTGACAAATTGGACGTAGAAATTCTCAACGAAGTATTGGATGAAGAAGAAAAAAAGTATTTTAATTGAAAAGGGAAATTGCCGAACGCCTAACATGAGGTTTTTTCTGTCCCGTCGAGGTTTTCGCCGTAGAATTTTCAAACCATAAAAGAACCATCTGCGAAACCCCAACGTTTAAAAGAGCCACAAACATCATTGCCCGTCTCAATATTTTTATAACTTTATGAAATTTTGCCACTGTTGGTGATGTCATTCTGAAATCAAAGCAATTAAATTACAGCAGACTTCCGAAGTTTTGAAAACTTCGGAAGTCTTACGGAAGGCCGCAAAAAATACAGGCCAGTTTTATGTAGTATACTGAATAACACACAGAGCAATTAAACTTTATAAAATCAAAAGTTCGACAGAAATAATTCTGCACACAATGTGAAAGTCATCAACTTTTATTTTTATGGTTATCCTTACTTTCGCAAATAAATTAAAAAATGGAAACAGGTTTTCAATATTTTAATGAGCTGGTTAAAAACAGGAGATCGGTATTTCCACAACAGTTTGTGCCAAGCAAAGCAGTTGCCCATGAAATCATTCAGCAGATAATGACCAATGCTACATGGGCACCAAACCATGGCAATACAGAGCCCTGGCTTTTTACTGTTTTTTCCGGCAATGGTTTGCAAAAATTTGCAGAACTTCAAAGTGATTTGTATAAAAACGAAGCAGGTGAAAATTTTGTGGAGGAAAAATATATCAAGCTGCAACAGCAGCCATTACTGGCATCGCATATAATAGCCATTGGCATAAAACGCACTACCACCAAGCGTATCCCCGAAATAGAAGATATAGAAGCTGTTGCTTGTGCTGTTCAAAATATATACCTGTCTGTTACCGCATACGGTTTAGGAGGTTATTGGACAACCGGAGGAATAACCTACATGGAGAATGCAAAATATTTATTTGGGCTGGAAGCAGAAGATAAACTATTGGGATTTTTTTATATAGGCCATATAGCTGTTCCATCGCCAGCTGCCAAACGTAAATCAATAGATGAAAAAGTAATTTGGGTAAACGGTTAATCAAAAATATCAGAAGATAAATACCTGTCTCCCCTGTCGCAGATGATGGCTACAATTACCCCCGAACTTAATTCTTTTGATAGCTCAATAGCAGCATGCACCGCACCGCCGCTGCTTAGTCCGCTAAAAACAGCTTCTTCCCTTGCTAAACGTTTGGTCATTATACGGGCATATTTTTCGTCAATTTCTATAACACGGTCAATTCTCTTACGATCAAATATTTTTGGAAGATAGGCTTCGGGCCATTTTCGTATTCCCGGTATTTGAGATCCATCTGTAGGCTGACAACCTATAATTTGAATGCCCTCATTTTGTTCTTTTAAATATCTTGATACACCCATAATAGTTCCGGTGGTACCCATTGCTGAAACAAAATGAGTTATTGTTCCTGCAGTATCTTTCCAAATTTCAGGACCGGTGGTTTTATAGTGCATGCCTGCATTGTCGGGATTGTCAAATTGATTTAACATCAGGTAGCCGCCTTTGGCCACCTGCTCATTGGCATAATCAATAGCACCTTCCATTGATTTTGTTTGTGGTGTAAGGATAACTTTAGCGCCAAAAGCCTGCATCGCCAGCACCCTTTCCCTTGTAGCATTTTCAGGCATCACCAGTTCTATCGGCACTTTAAATAAACTGGCTATCATTGCCAAAGCGATGCCCGTATTACCGCTGGTAGCCTCTATCAATGTTATTCCTTCCTTTATTTCGTTGCGGTCCAATGCGCCCTTTATCATGCCATATGCTGCCCGGTCTTTTACACTGCCACCCGGATTATTGCCTTCCAGCTTGGCATAAATGGTTATATCCTTATTGGTGTTTACCTGTTCCAGTTTTACCATCGGCGTATTGCCTACCAAATCTAAAATTCCTGCCATAAAATGTATAGTATTTATCTTCTAAGGTACAAACACACCTAAAATATTTTACTGTTTATTTTGCATTGCTGTAAATTATAACGATTCATTTAGCAAACTTATTTTACACAAAGCTTACAACGAAAGCAAAGTACACAAGTAATACTATTTTTTCTGTTTACTTTGTATAGTTAGTCGCTTTGTGTGAAATCAGCAGCCTTATTTTTTCTTCCGTAAATCAAAATTTTGCGCACAGGTTAACCGTATGCCATTATTTATTAAATACTTGTTACCTGCTGGCAGTTGTTGAAATACATTTAGATATCCCAGCTGCAGGTTGGTATATTTACCAGTCTCTAATTTAAACCCGGCATAAAACCGGTTTTGATCAAAATAATTATACACAACCTCTTCGCCAAAATTCACCATTACTTCATCTCCCAAAATTAAAGAAATTGCACCTGCCACGTTTTCTTTTTTGCCCAGTGGAATTTCATACAGCAAAGCATACCTAATCCTGTAATTAAAATTGTACCCACCTGCTAGTGTGCTGTCATTTAAAATTTTACTTCTAAACCGCTCTTCCAGCCTTATACCCTGCCGCATTGCTTTATTGCCATATTTGGTAATCCATTGAATTTGCTGCCAGGGCCTGTGCTCGGTTTGTGAAATATATTTATGATTGCCTGCCGGAAAAAAATTGGCCCATGCATACCCCGCCGTAAGCTTGGTATTGGGGGCAAGGTAGTAAGTTAATCCAAAACGCACTATGCTTACAGAAAAGTCGTTAACAAACCCATCAAGGGTACGTAAATTCAAATCTGTTGTCAGTTCCCATTTATTGCTAAGCCTTAACTGATTAAAATACGTAAACCATACCTGGTTAACATTTTCGGTTTTTTTAGTAGTTTGTGCCTTAACCGAAAAACAGGTAAAAAAAACTATTACAGTGAGGACAATATTTTTTTTCATCAATTACTTCTTATAAAAAGAAGTGCAAATATAGGCACTCCTTTTTTATATAATGAGAATAGGCACCAGCATAAACGCATTTTGATACCCAATAAACTGTGCGTTAACATTATTTTATTTACCCAATAAATTATCTACTGTAATGGCTACATAATACAAAGCGCCAATGGTGGGGCCACCCGCATATTGTATGTAACGGTTATTTAAAATATTGGTACCACCAAATTTAATGGTTGATTTTAAAGAAGGGATCAGCCATGTAATTTGTGCATCTATATTATTGATAGCATCAACCGTGCCGCTGCTAACAAGCGGGCTCTCCCATAAGTAACTATCCTGCCAATGATACACAATATTAAAACCAAGGTTTTTTGTAACGGCCCTGTTACCAAAAGATAAGTTGGCAGCAAACCTTGGTGTATTAAAACCTGTAACAAATATGTCAGGTTGGGCATTGGTTTTAATAACATTATAATTGATGTTACCAGAAATAGTATAGGTTTTATAAAAATTATAAGTTAGTCCTAATGAAGAACCATAGGCAGTATAAGTTTCTTTGGCATTGGTGTAAACCCGATACCTGTCCTGCCCATTACTGGCCTGTGAAGCAGGCGTAGCAGGCGTTGCAGCTATTGCTTTTGTTGAATCCCTGTTTCTGTCAAGCATCGCAATTACTGCAGCGTTGGAACCAATGGTTTGCCCGATAGGAACAAATACCTGCACCTGGCCAAGAAATCCCTTGTAGATATTGGCGTACGCATCAAAGTCAACCATCAATTTATTATCAAACAAAATTCCTTTGTATCCTGCTTCAAAAGATTGTATTGCTTCAGGTGCCCCGTTTGGCAAATTTCCGGGCACCAATAAACCCCTGAATTTTAAGGCTGCTGAATCAGAATTGCCTGCAGCTTTAGCCGCGGCATTAAAATTGGCAACAGATGTTTGGGTATAACTGTTTTGCTGGTATCCCAGCCCCTCATTTATGACAGGTAAAATACCTACTCTTTTCACCCTGCCATTATTCACGTAGGTAAAGGCTTCAAACAAAGAAGGAAAACGAGCTCCCTGCTGGTAAGTAATACGGAAATTATGAACATTATGCAGTGTATAAACCGCTGCTATACGAGGTGTAAATTGTGTGTTAAACTCAGGGTTATAATCAATACGCAGCGAGCCTGTTAATTTTAATTTGTCTTCAAGCAATGTTTTGGTTACCTGTGCAAATCCGCCATACTTTTTGTA
>JAYVZR010000240.1:0-4842 GCA_043783135.1 Ferruginibacter sp.
ACTTGCTATGGCTTTTAACTTGGGGATAGTGATTTCACTGGTTGAAAGAAACATCTTAAGGCACTCATTTTTTAATATAAATTTATTTGAAAATCAAAAAGCAAATGCTTTTTTTAGTTTTTTTGTTGTATTCATGTTAACACCGCTTTTAGTCAACTATTTATTGATTTTTAGAAAGAAACGCTATGAATTGCTTATAACAAAATATCGGTCTTATAATGGAAAATTATGTGCTTCATATATTGTGATTTCATATTTACTTCCTTTTATTTTATTACTGGTTGCGTTTCTATTAGGATATTAACGTACGATGGCGCAGGCAGCAAGCAGAAAAAAACTACCACAGAAACAGGAGCAACAGTAGCTTACAACGGAACAAACTATACTGCCGTTACTCCCGTGGTCGGTGTCCTTACCGAACACAGCCTGTATTGTACTCACGCTGGCGCGGGAGTGTCATCAAAAATAATAAACAAGTAAAAAGGCGCAGGCTCTGCAACCCAGGCGTAGGAATGAGGGGCGGGAAATGTGCAGCAGGTTTCCTAGGCCTGGCGGTTTTGGATGGGGTTGTTATTTATGAAATTGCTAAGTGGGGGCTTGCAATTATTTTGGCATCAGAGACTTTAGGTAGTTCAATTGGAATTGCAGCTGCTACTCCTTAGAAAGATTTTTTTTATAATAGGTAATTTAAAAAAGAAATGGAAACCGAATTGTATAGAGTAATAAAACTAATTGATGCTAAAAAGCTTACCAGTGATGATAAGGAAGATCTGCTAAAATTATTTATGGCTACAAATAATTCGCTGATAAGAAACTATATAGCCTTCATTTTTTCTGACATTCAGTACGATAAAGCAGTTCCCTATATTATTAAAAAGATAAACGAAAAAAGTACATTTAATAATAATGGTTCGCTTGTTTTTGCATTAGAAAATTTCAACCTGAAAAAATATTTTATTCCGCTAATAAAAGTTATTTGTGAACAAGAATTTGAAGCAAGACTGATGGCTTATGGTATTGTGCAAAAATATGTTGTGCTGGTATCTGAAGGAGTGAAAAACAAAGTATTGAAAATTTTAGAAGATCATCGAATGAGATTAGAAAAAGAGGCAATTGATAAGGGTGAAAATAGTACGCTCCATTTTATCGAAAAAACTAAAGAATTATTACTACCGAAATAGGCTCATTCAATATATTACTGGGTTTTGATGAATGTAATGCAACTTTTGGTTATACATTTCCGTTGTATCAAGTAGTACAGGATGATTTTCATGTTCCCAAAATTTATTCTTAAAATTACTGCTGCTTTTTTCCCTTCTGTTTCAAAATACTGTAGCAAATGTTCCTTTCTGCTTTTTTTGGGATTTTTTATAATGGCATCAATTAATTTCATGGCAGTAAAGCTTTTACAATTACGCCAAATATCACCCAAATCTTTACTTGCCCTGCAACTGCAAATCGTATGCAGATGATTCGTCATAAATACCCAGGCATGTATTTGTAATCTCTGATTTTGCTGACAATAATGTATACTATCTAAAGGATTGTTTTATAGCAATCCCTTGTACATACATCACACCATCCAACAACTGTCGAGGCAATAAATTATACTGCTTCCTTATCTATAAATTTATATCGTGTACTCATTGTCTTTTTTTACATAAATATACCTATCGCTTTAGTAATAATAAGTAAAGGTTTTCTAAAAAGGAGCAGTGAAAAATGAGGAGAGTAGTAACATGGAGACACAGGGCTGGAGCCCTGCGCCTGATGGTAAATAAGGATGAATGGAAACAAAAATGTCGCCCGTAAAAATGAGCGACTTTTTTTATATTGCAATGTCTCCTTTTAAAATAACATTTTGCTAATACAAAACAGTTATTGAATACTAATCAAAAATACTTCTCACAAGTACAAATATTAATCGAATTATAACTAAAACTAAAAATATGGGCGGAACAAAAGTTGTTAGTTTTATTACAAATTTATTCTTGTAAAAAATTTGACAAGGCATTAATTGAGTCGTAACAATAGATAAGTAAATGAAAATAGGTGTTAGTGGAGGAATTGCCATAAAGCTTATCCATTTGCCCCCAAACATATTCCGCATCGGGCGTTTTAACCTTTCAGCAATCAGGTACATTGCCGGTACAAGAACAAGGGTCATAAAGAAAGCAAATGCCAAACCAAAAATAATTGTCCAGCTTAATGGTTTCCAAAATGCTACACTATCACCGCCAAAGAAAATGTGCGGATTTAATTCGGAGAATAACGTAACAAAGTTGATGTTAAAACCAACTGCAATCGGTATAAATGCCAGGATGGCGGCCAATGCAGTTAGCAATACTGGTATTATACGTGTTTTACCTGCCTGGATAATGGCTTCTCTTGTTTTCATCCCCCGTTCTCTTAATACATCTGCAAATTCAATTACCAGGATGCCATTTTTTACCACAATTCCCGCAAGCCCTACAATACCCAGCCCGGTCATAAGCCCTGAAACTTCCATACCGGTAATGGCGAAACCGAGTAGCACTCCGATAATACTAAATATAATTTCCGTTAAAATAATTACGGGTTTACTTACGCTGTTGAATTGTATTACCAGTACAAATAAAATAATCATTAAAGCAATCACCAACGCCTTTCCCAGAAAGCTTACTGTTTCTGCCTGCTGTTCACCTTCACCGGTTTGTTTAATGGTAACTCCCTCTGACCTCTGTTTAAACTCATCAATGTATTTTCCAATTACCTGATTTACTCCGGTAGCATTATATCCCTGGGTAGTTAATACATTTGAGCGAAGCGTTATTAATCGTTTTTGATTTTTACGTTTTATACTGCCGAAAGTACTGGTAGGTTCAATATTTACCAGTGCGCTGATGGGTATATTTTTTACCGCACCACCAACAGCCATATCACGAAATGATACCCGCATATTTAAAAGGTTGCTTAGATCATTACGTTGCATTTCATTGTTGCGTAACTGAATTTTATATTCGTCTTTTCCCTCTTTAATTTTTGATATTTCTTTTCCAAATAAACCAGTACGGATGGCCTGCCCGATTTGCACAGAGGATACACCCTGAATTAATGCACGCTCACGGTCAACCGTTAAAGTAATTTCCGGATTGTTGAGGTCTACATCCATTTTTAATTCTTCAACTCCCGGCACCTGTAAACTATCCAAATAATTTTTAAGGTTCACTGCAGTTTTTACAAGGCCGTCAAAATCTTCACTGGCCACTTCAATATTTATCGGTGGATCAGTTGGAGGGCCACCAGATTCCTGGTCAACACTAATTTCAGCCCCCGGGATACCTTTTAATTCTGCCCGAACCTTGTCAAGATAGGGGCGGGTGGATACACCATGCCTTTTTTCAAACTCTGCAAAAGAAACCTGTATTCTTCCCAACTCACTTCTTGTGCTTCTGTCGCCCGACGTAGGGTCGCTGGCACCAATTGCTACGTTGCTTATAACACTTTCAACTATGGGGTTTTGTTTGCCGGCAGCAATATCGATTCCTAATACCTTATCTACTCTTTTTTCTAAAACCTTTACTACAGAGTCAGTATATTCAACACTGGTTCCAACCGGTAATTTAATGTATGCATATATTTGATTAGGATCTGCTTTAGGGAAAAAAACAATACCCACCCGGTTACTTTTAATGGACATAACAAAAACTGTCACTGAAATAAAAAGTAAGCCAACTATGCCCAGTAAAAGATGCACCGGTCTCCAGCCTTTTAATGCCCAGCGTAATAAATTTTCATAGTGTCCCATGATCCACGGTAATGCTCTATTTTGAAAATTGTGAATGGCATCATTTAAAACATACTTATTTAATAAAACCAGCAACATAAAAAATATCAGCAGGTTACCAAGAAAAGGAGCACCTATAAAATCTAACACAATACCAGCTGCAATAACAATCCAAAAAATTGGTTTTTTAAAGATGGCCGACTTTGGTTCTTTAGTTTCGCCTTCCGGATGATTCATAAAATCAACCGCAAAAACTGGATTCATAATAAATGCTACCACCAGTGATGCTGCTAAAGTAAAAATGAGCATGGTGGGTAAATAAATCATGAATCTGCCGATAAGGCCCGGCCAAAAAAGTAATGGAAAAAATGGCGCCAGTGTAGTAAGGGTGCCTGCTAATACCGGTACAAAAACTTCGCCTGCGGCCGTTTTAGCAGCCATGTTAATAGACAATTTTCCTTTTCCTTCTACAAATATGCGGTGCGTATTTTCTATTACCACAATAGCGTCATCTACAATAATACCGAGCCCAAATAATAAGGCAAATAATACAATAAAATTGAGGGTAACATGACCACCAACAATAAGGTCGGCACCAGGTAAAAATACAAAGGCTACAAACATACTTAATGGTACAGACAGCGCCACGAAGAAAGCGTTGGTAACCCCCATAAAAAACATCAATACAATCAAAACCAACACAAAACCAATGATGATAGAATTAACTAAATCATTAAAAGAAGTTTTAGTTCGGATGCTTTGATCGCCGGTGATAACAGCTTTAATATTTTGAGGATATAACACTCCTTTTGCTTCAGCAACTATTTTCTTAACTCCGTCGCTTGTTTCAATAAGGTTTTCGCCGCTACGTTTAATAATATTTAGTGTTATTACATTTTTACCATCTAACCGGGCAAAGCTCTCAGCATCTTTAGTAGTGTCTTTTATAACCGCAATATCTTTTAGGTAAATCGGGAAACCTCCTGTATTACGTACCAGCACTTTTTCGATATCGTATTTTGTTTTAAACTGACCCTTTAACTGAAGGTTACGTTTCATGTTTCCCACATCGAGCA
>JAYVZR010000241.1:0-4842 GCA_043783135.1 Ferruginibacter sp.
ACAGATAGCTGGAAGCACCTCAGCAACTTTGAAATACTAACCATACAATTAAAAGCATTCGAAAAATTTTTCGACCTGGCAGTAGCGCATCACCAATCATCCTTAACTATTATTCACGGAGTAGGCACTGGAAAACTGCGGGATGAAATACACGATATCTTAAAATTAAAGAAAGAGGTGAAAACTTTTGTAAACCAATATCATCCAGCTTACGGTTACGGTGCAACTGAAATTTATTTCGCTTATTAAAGCCCGTATTAATTTTTTAGTGTTGCAAAAAAAAGATTAGATTGGGGTATAATTGTGAGTATGAAAAAACACGCCCGGTTAATTTTCGGGTTTTGTTTATTGGCAATAACAACCCAGGCACAGCAAAATAAAAAATCTTTACTGTATGATTTGGTAACTCAAAAACACCAGACAGTAAAAACATTTCCCATAATCCCTCTGTTTAAAGAAATTGCATGGTCGCCTTCAGCCAGGGTAGCAGGTTTACTTTCAAATAAAATGGTATTGTCGTTGAACAGGCAGGCAGCTATGCAAACTTTTACTGACCGGCTCCCAGCAATTTCTCTTTCTGTACCTGCAGGCAAAGGAGTAAAGTGGATATTGGAATTGGTGCAGCAGGATATTAATACCATTGCTAATTTTTCTTTTGGCACTATTGATGCCAGCGGTATTCAACATAAAAATTCCGCCGGGCAAGGGCTTCATTACAGGGGTTACATAAAAGGTGATTCTTCTTCCTTTGCATCTTTCAGCCTTTTTGCCAATGGCCAGGTGATGGGCATTTTCTGTAATGCAAAAGGAAATTTCACTATTGGTAAATTAAATGATACAGGAGTAGATTATGTTGTATACAATAATAAAGATTTAAAAGCGCCCATTTATTTTAATTGCCGCACCACTGAAATTTCACCAGTGTCAATTAGGCAAAATAAAGAGCCTGTAATGTTAACTACAACTGATATTCTTGCGCCCATTTCCTGTAAAAAAATCTGCATGTATTGGGAAGTAGATTATAAATTGTACCATAATAATTTTAGTGATAATATGGCTGCTACGCAAAACTATATTACGGGTGTTTTTAACCAGGTGGCTACTATGTATCAAAATGAAGGAATATTACTGGAGTTAAGGAATTGTAATATCTGGACTACAGCTGACCCATACACTACCACCACAGCCAATTCGGCATTGGATGCATTTAGAACACGATGGAATAATCTTAACAATACATTTAAAGGAGACTTGGCAATGCTTATTGACGGAGCTCCTACAAATAATGGTGGTGTGGCTTACCTGCAGCAAAATAGCCTTTGTGACAGAAATTTTGCTTTTGGATATAGCGATGTATTTGGTGCTTATAGTACAGTACCTGTTTACAGTTGGGATGTGCATGTAATAACACACGAAATAGGGCATTTGCTCGGCGCTCACCATACACACTGGTGCGGATGGAACACAGGCCCCAATGGGGTTTGCGGCGCAATAGATAATTGCTATACTTTGGAACCAGGCGACACCTGTTCCACCTGTGCATCAAAGAATGATATCAATAATAAATTAACTCCCTTTACTGGTACGGTAATGAGTTATTGTCATTTGGTAAGCGCTGTAGGTGTTAATCTTGCCAATGGATTTGGGCCCTTGCCCGGTGCAGCTATCCGCAAAAGTGTAAACCAATCGGGCTGCTCAGTTACAGTTAATAAATGGACAGGGGCAATTAGTACTGCCTGGGAAAATACGGGTAACTGGAACTGTGGCACCATACCTGATGCCAATACAGAAGTAATTATTGTGGGTGGATTAAAGAATTACCCTGTTGTAAAAAGTATGGCAATATGTAAAAGTATACAACAATTACCCAAAACCTCATTAAGGGTTAATGCCGGGTTTATATTGACCATTGCCGGGGCACCATGAAATTAAATGAAACAATTGTGGTGCTAAAACAGGCACAAATTGATGTTTTGGTATCAAAACTGTTTAAGTTAATATCTGTAGAGTTTATTCTATAAAGCAATTCCCTTTCTGCCTCTATCTTGTATATATTATTTAACTTTATTATTGATTATATTAGTTACAAAAAATTGCCTGTAATAAAGATCGTTACCCGGCAATTTAATTTTTTGGGGACTGGTAGCATGTTATGAAAAAAATAAAATCTGTGATTTTAATAAAGAAAAATAGTAATTCATTCATAAAACTTCTTAAATATAATAAAGCACTTTCATTAATCATTTAAACAAACAATTCATGAAATATTTAGTAACAATTGCAGTTGTAGCAATTGGCAGTTCCCTGATGTTGTCTTGCGGCGCATCAAAAAAATTAGTAGCAGCAAATGCCGAAAATGCAAAATTAAATGCACTCGTATCAGATCAAACCAGCAAGCTTACAGCCAGCAGCAATGAGATTGCACACTTAAAAACCCAAAACATGCAGTATAGTAAAGACATTGCTGATTGCCGTGCATCCGACGATGTAAAGGAAAAAAAACTTGCGGCAATGAGGGCATATAAACAAGGGTTACAAGAGAAATTTGATTCTATAAAAGCTATATTTGATGGCTCAGGCGCTGAAGTAACTTTTGAAAATGGCCAGGTACATGTTAATTTTCCGGATGCTTACTTTTTTGCATCAAATAGTTATGCCGTTGGCCAAAGGGGAAGATTAGCGCTTAATATGGTTGCTGATGTAATGCGTGATAACCCGGATGCACAATGTATAATTGAAGGCAATACAGATACATTGCATGTTAATGGTAAAGCTGATAACTGGTCGCTTAGTACAGAAAGGTCACTATCGGTCATAAGGATTTTGCAATACACTTACAATATTAATCCACACCGTCTTACTGCTGCAGGAAGGGGAAAATTCAATCCAATAGCAGATAATTCTACACCGGAAGGGAGGGAGAAAAACAGGAGAGTCGAAATTATTGTTTACCCTCCTCTTTATAAAATATGGGATATGTTGTCAATACACTAACATTTTTTTAGTTCACTAAGTTTATTAATCAAGATCATTAATATCAAAAACAAATTTTATGTATCAGTCAAAAAAAAATCTACAGCTGCTATTTATAAAGGGGCTGTTAGTATGCACATTTTCTATGTTGCTATTTAGCAACACAGATGCACAGCAAAGAGGCGGTGGAAAAAAAGGCGGCGGAGGCGGAGCCCAACGGGGTGGCGGAGGGGGGGGTGGAGCATTAGCAGCTCAAAGGCCAAGCCCTAATAAGCAGCCTGCTGCAAATAACGGCGGAAACAGAGGCGGAGGAAATAACGCCAATGCCGGAAACAGAGGTGGGGGAAATAACGCCAATGCCGGTAACAAAAATAAAGGGGATAGAAATGGCGGCGATAGGAACGTGGCCAATAATAACAATAGCGGCAATAGAAATTCGGGGAACAAGACAAATAATATAGATAACAGGAAAAGAAATACAAATATCAATATTGATAACAGTAAAAATTTCCAGTTAAATAACAACCGCAATACTATAGTTAGGCGTGGTAACAACTATCGCCCTTATCCAAGGCCGCCCTATAGATATGGCGGGTATCGGTATAGTTGCTATCATCCTTATTTTTACCGCCCCTTCCATCCATTTGTATGGGGCCCTATGTGGCATCCCTGGGGATTTTTTATTGTAACGCTTGCCACAACTGCAATTATATTATCGGTTGACGATGATGTACATCCTGCTATTGATATGGCAACGGCTCCTGTTTTTAATTATAGTAATTCTTCCATCGAACAGGAATTTGCTATGTCTGGCCCAGCTTCAGTCTTCAGCTATGATTACCATGATTATACTGGGTATAATAATAGGCTAAGTGAAACTTTTTATTATGACCAGGGTGTTTATTACGTTAAAGGGGATGGCGGCTATACAGTAGTATCTGCCCCAGTTGGGGCAAAAATAAAAACCCTGCCTACTGGTTACGAAACCGTTACCATCGAAGGGGGCGCTACAAATTATTATTATGGCGGCGTGTTTTACGAAAAAACTTCCAGTGGTTATACGGTAGTACCACCTACAGCCGGAACTACCGTGGAACATGTTTCTGATGGAGCTGAAGAAGTAAAATTGGGTGATATAACCTATGTAAAACTTGGGGATACTTATTTTCAGCCTTCAAAGGTCGATGGTAAAGATGTGTATGAAGTTGCTGATGTAGAAGATGACAAATAATTTATAGTGTATCCGTAATAATCCTCCCGATAAATACCGGGAATATCAAAAGTGGCTGCGCTAATTTATAAACACCAAATAATATAAACTTAAAAGGGCAGGGTATAAAATCTGCCCTTTTTAATATTGTCAACAATAAAAAAAAGGCTTATTTATTAAAGGTGGTTCGCATGGCTTTTAGCATTCCATTGCTGCTCCATGTGCCGGGCACCAGCATACGCCTGATGGTATAAAGTGGTTCAGTAGTATCTCTTTTGGTAGATAAGGCAAATGCGAGTTGATAACCACGGTTTTTTATTTCGGGTATTGCGGCCTGGTTCCATAAACCAAATGGGTAGGCAAAATATTTTATGGGTTTGCCTGTAATGGTTTCCAATTGTTTTTGCGGTTTTACAATTTGGATATTCCAATCAGCACCTGTGTATTTGGTAACCATGTGATGATCCCAGGTATGTGCAGCAATGATATGCCCGCTATCTGATAAATTTTTAATATCACCCTTGCTCATATAACGGGGGCGGTTAATCGCAACCGTCATTATAAAAAATACGCCTTTAAATCCATATTTATTCATTTCTGCAGCGCCTACACTATACTGTTCTTCGTCAGTATCATCAAAGGTTAGCATTACAGGTTTT
>JAYVZR010000242.1:0-12687 GCA_043783135.1 Ferruginibacter sp.
AGACGTTGAACTAGAAAGCAAATAAAAACGTCTAAACGCCTTAACGGCAAAATTAATTAACAGCCCTATTTAACGGCAATTGAAATGCACCCCAAATGAATACTAATTACTAAGTTTGCTACAAATTAAAATAGAATGCACGACCTTAATAATTTTTTATTACCCATTAATATAAACAGTTTAAATGACGACAGGGGATACAACGACGGACAGATTGCCAAACATATTCTTTTAAATGAGGGTGACATACCCAATGTAGAAAGCGCTGATATCGTGTTGGTAGGAGTGGGTGAGTCAAGGGGCAGTGGCATATTTGATGCCGGTAACGATGCCCCCGATATTATCCGCAAACAGTTTTATCAGCTGCATTACTGGCACAATGATATCATACTTGCAGATATCGGCAATATAAAAACCGGCAATACACTAAATGATAGTTACTCGGCTATTACAACGGTGCTGACAGAATTATTGAGGATGAACAAAACGGTGGTTTTATTAGGTGGTTCGCACGATATTACCTTGCCACAATATTTTGCTTACAGAAAATTGCAAAAGGTAATAGAAGCAACATGTGTTGATGCAACCATCGACCTGCGTGGTGAAAGTTCTTTAAGAAGTGAAAACTTTTTGCTGGAAATGCTCACCAGCGAACCCAACCTTGTGAAGCACTACAACCACATCGGGTTTCAAAGTTATCTGGTTCATCCACGCATGCTGGAAATAATGGACAAGCTTAGGTTTGATTGTTTTCGTGTGGGAAAAATAAAAGAAAACATTGAGGAAATGGAACCGGTTTTGCGCAATACCAATTTATTAAGTTTTGATATCAATGCTATTAAAAACGCCGATGCGCCTGCAAATGAATGCAGCCCAAATGGCTTTACCGGCGAAGAAGCGTGTATACTTACCCGTTATGCAGGCATGAGTACCAATATTACCAGTTTTGGACTGTATGGTTACCAGCCCTGGTCTGATTTACATGAGCTAACCGCCAAGCAAATGGCACAGATGCTTTGGTATTTTATAGATGGCAAAAGCCGCAGCAAACAGGAAGCATCTATGCAGGACAGCACCAATTTTAATGAATACCATACTGTATTTGCAGAAGGGGATACCAAATTTTTACAAAGCCGTAAAACAGGCAGGTGGTGGATGCAGTTACCTGATAAAACAATTATTGCCTGTAGTTATAACGATTATGTCAGCGCCAGCAGAAACGAAATCCCAGAGCGTTGGTTAAGGGCGCAGGAAAGAAATTAAATGTTGTTTTAAAATGTGAAGCACCAAATGAAATTTTGGTTTCTTGCAAGTGTTCGGTTACATGAAGTATGTGAACTGCCTTCGCAGAAATTGAGACCTTAAAAATAAAACACAAATTATTATTCTAATAATTGCAGCTCGAACAAATGCATGATTTTTTATGTGAAAAAATACTATTAGTTAAACGTACAACTACTTTATTTTAAAAAAAATTTCTGAATTTAATTTCGCAATTCAATATCAGCAAGAATATTAGAATTTATTTTGACATATACATCAATTAAATTTTTAAAATTCCAATTATTTACATCTACATTTACTAGATAATTAACGAATGTCAATTGCTTGCTAACCAAAACTACTTTTCTGTAAATTTTATTTTACAATTTATATCCGTTGTCATTGCCATACTATTGGATTGTTTTGCATCAAACGCTTTAAAAAAAGCAGTTATTTGTTGTGTCAGATAATGAACATGATTGTCAACATTAAAGCGGGTATAAAAATATAATTTGTGTATTGCGACTGAATCAAATATTAGCTTTATGAAACTTTCCAAACTATTACGCTACTTATTGATGCTTATGATTTTTTTCACTTTTAGTAAATGCAAAAAGGAAAAAGACCAACCTCAACTACCACCCGAAACAATCACTGGCGCTATGACTTTTGGTTGTAAGGTTAACGAGAAGGTATTTGTACCAAAAGATGGTAGAGGAAAACCGGGGCTTTATGGCAATATGTAAATCTTGGCACAGGACCGGGGGGGCTGGTATTTGAACATTTCGGCAGATAACTGGATTCCAAGTACACCAGAGGGTGTTACTATTTCAACGGATAGCTTGCTAATATCTGAGGGTAGCACATATCCTTTTAAGTATCGTAGAAAAGATTTCCCTGGCGCTCTTTATGAAAACGGCTATCGCTATGATGCAATAGACAACAATTCTGGAGAATTGAAAATTAAAAAATTCGATACCGGTAATAGAATTATATCTGGAACTTTCTTTTTTACAGGTACAGATAATTCAACTGGACAAACAGTTAATATTACAGAAGGTCGTTTTGATATTCGTTATTAATCACAAAAATTTCAATCAACAATCATGAAAAAAATATTTCAAATCACAATGCTTTTATGTGCTTTCAGCACTGCAAAAGCCCAAACCTTTACTACACCTGCTTTTGCAGATGTAGATAATAATTACCGTACCTATGTTAATCAGGTATTTGGTGCATTAGAAGCAAACAGAGTACCGACAGGCTTATTGGCAGATTATGGGTTTGATTTTACAGACCCTAAAATTTATAATGGTTCAGTATTGGTAGATAGTACATGAGTGTTTTGGTATCTTTAATTCAAAGTTCTTTTTAACAAAAAATTTTAAAATATGAAATACATAAAAACAACATTAATGGTATTGGGGGTAATTACACTTTTTACTTTTAGCCAGTGTAAAAAACATAAGACAGAAGAACCCCAACTACCCCCCGAAACAACAACCGGTGCTATGACATTTGGCTGTAAGGTAAATGGTAAAGTATTTGTACCAAAAGACGGAAGAGGAAAACCGGGGCTATATGTGCAATATGTAAATCTTGGCGCTGGTGTTGGGGGGGGGTGGTATTTAAATATCCCTGCCGTAGACTGGGTACCGTCTTCTATCCCAGCAGTAAGTATAACAACCGATAGTTTACTTGTGCAAGAAGGACAAATATATCAATTCAAATCAACTAAAGGAAATGTAAAAGCATCTTACCAAATTGACTCCTACTATTACTTAAAAACGGATACAGATTTAGGCGAAATAAAAATTACAAAATTTGATGCAATCAACCGCATTTTATCAGGAACTTTCTTTTTTTCGGGAACGGATGCCACAACAAATCAAAAAGTAAACATTACCGATGGTCGTTTTGACATTCGGTATTAAATAAAATTTAAAAATAAAGAAAATGAAACAGATATTTCAACTCCTATTGCTTTTATGTGTAATCAGCACAACAAAAGCACAAACGTATACTCCACCTGCATTTGCAGATGTGGACAATAACTACCGGACTTACGTTAACCAAGTATTTGGAGCGTTAGAAAGTAACAGAATTACAACCGGGTTTCTTGCAGATTATGGGTTTGATTTTACAGACCCTAAAATTTATAATGGTTCGGTATTGGTAGATAGTACACTAATGGAACAAGGCATTTATTCTGATTTATACAAAACAATTTTTACAAGTAAATTTAATAGTAATGCTGGTGCTTTACTCCACCCATCCATATATGACAGCCTGTGTTACATAGCAAGACAAAAAGAAGTAATCACACTAAGTGGTTTGTTGTTTAAATACAATGCTATTGACCCCAATGCACAGGCAAATGGTAAAATGCAAACGGTAAATGGACAATTGAAAGATGTATATGTAAATAGTGTTTGGCAAAATCCGTATCAGGAATTTAATACAATGGCCATTAGCCCAAGTACTATAAATTATAACCTTACTTATTGCAGTGTGGTGTTACCATCAAATTTATTTTTAACTAATAGAAGCAGTGAAATAAGCAGCATACAATTCGATGCAGCAGATGGGTTGGGTTACAGAACCATACAGTACAATACTCCTGTAAATCTAAACTATGCTGATACTGGCTGGAAACGCTGGATATTCCGTATCACACTTACCAACAGTCAACAGTTATATTCTCATACCAAGGTTCATTTTAGCAACACAAGCAATGTTGCTGGTCGCGGCGGTGCAGCAGCAAGAGGCGTGGCAGACAGAAGAAGAACCATTACAGCAACAGAAGCTTTTAATGGTGTGTTTGGTGTTGCCGACATTGTAATAAGCTATCGAACTTCTAATACCAATGACCAAGTATTAAGAAGACCCTTAATTGTAGCGGAAGGATTTGACCCCGGCTGGATCACCAGCCCCGAAGAACCAGAAGGAGAAAATACTTTTATTTCGTTTATAAGAAGTGTACGACTTAGTAATAGTGCTACCTTGCAAAATTTGATTTCTGACAACCCCAGCCAATACGATTTAGTATATGTAAACTGGCGTAACGGTACAGATTTTTTACAAAGGAATGAATTTGTATTGGAGGCAGTTATTCGATGGGTAAATGCTAACAAGCAACCTTTAGGTGGAGTTATGCAACCTAATGTAGTTTTAGGCAGTAGCATGGGTGGTGTAATAGCCCGTATGGCATTGGGGCGAATGGACAGAGGCGGCGGACAAAACGGAGCAGGTGGTTTTGCAGCACACCAAACAAATTTGTATGTAAGTTTAGATGCTCCGCATCAGGGGGCAAATGTGCCACTGGGTTATCAGGCTGCTGCCCGCCATGCTACTAGAATGTATATAAATACAGGCCCGGCAGCTTTAACCGTAGAATTTATTCAGTTCTTGCGTAATGGCCCAAGCCCTTTATTGAATTTGTTATTGGCTGATCAGCCGGCATCAAAACAAATTTTAACAAACAGGATTGATCTTTTTTATAATTCTGCAAATTCCACCAACCAACAATTTTTACAGGATTTAAAAACACAATGGGCTTTTCCTGTAAATATAAGAAACGTTGCCATTAGTAACGGCAGCGAATGTGCTATTGACCAGGAATTTGGGGCAGGTTCCAGTTTGCTTTATCATTACCGCAGTACCAAAACCAGATTTATTGGTGATCTTATTTTCATGCTTGCTGGTGCAGGTTTGCAGGCTTTAAATGTTGCTCCGCTTATTTCAATACCACTAATAATTCCGGGCAGTAATAAATTTGAACTCACTTTGGATATTAAAGCTTTGGCTAATGGTGGCGGCAATGCTGTGTATTATGGCAATATCAAACTAACTAAGAAAATACTTTGGCTTGTACCTGTAAGTATCAATATTGCAAATAAAACTTACAATGCTCCGACAGGCATATTGCCATTTGACAGCTACCCTGGTGGCTTCTACACAATAACATTAGCTAATCAACCCGGCTCTGTTTCACAAGATTGGATGTTTAGTTACAATAACAGTTTTTCTATTCAAAGAAGATTTTCATTTATACCAACCACATCTGCCTTAGATATTGGGCAAGGGAATACTACTTTGACAAGTACTAATTATTTAGCAAAATATATTGGTGCAAATCCGCCTGTTGCTCCGTTCACTACATCATTTGCAAATTTTACAACTGCTTTTAATCAAAATGGTAGCCAATGGATTTTTGATAACAGTAATTATAGAACCCTTAACAATGAACCACATGAAGGGTTATTTTTACGAAGTGCTAATTGGCTGGCAGATGAAATGAATCTTATTCAATCAACAACTAATTGTAGTGCTGCATGCAGTGTTACCTCTATGACAGGAAACCCTACAATATGTACAAACGAATTATATCAATTGCAGGGTTTTATTCCCGGTGGAGGGGTTTCGGTAATTTGGTCAGCTTCTCCATTAAATATTGTAACCATAGCGCCTTCTACAAATGGCAGCCAGGCAACTATTACAAAAAGTAACAGTGGAAATGTCACGATTACTGCTACAATAACTGCATGTGGGCAAAGCTTTCCTGTATCAAAAATTGCCCATGTTGGCGGCTACAGCAGTAGCGATTATCCTATTACAGGCCCTTCATCAAGTTGTAAAAACACTACTGTATCTTTTAGTACCGTTGCTTTACCAGGGGCTACCGGCTATACCTGGTTCTGGCCTGCAGGTTGGACAAATAGCTCGGGTCAGGGTACCCAATATCTTAGCGTTCGTACTAACACAACCAGTGGTATTGTGGGTGTAAGGGTAGCTAATGCGTGTGATGCAGGCGGTAGCCCGTCCAACCAATTCGTAAACGTAAATACATCTTGTGGTAGCGCTTTTATTTTAACGCCAAACCCTGCATCGGATAATGTAACAGTATCTGCAACTCAGCCAGAGACATCGGTGCTTGCAAAAGGTACGTCATCAACAACCGCTAATAGTAAGGCTACAGGCTTTACTAAAATTAGAGTGTATGATAAGATCGGCAATTTAAAGAAGGAATATAATTATGCAAAAGGAACTGCACAAACCAAAATAGATTTGTCTGCACTACTACCTGATATGTATATCATCAAAGTATTTGACGGAACTAATTGGGAGGAACATAAAATAATTGTATCACACTAAATTATCTAAAGTGGCCGGGTACTCCGGCCACTTTTTATTTCATAAAGAATTATTCAAAATATTTTTAGAATGCATCGAAGCAATTAGGTTATTTTCATTATAAAATTTCAGCAATGAAAATTAGCTATTGGATACCAATAAATAAAAATACGTTCATTCGTTTACCGGTAGCATCTGCCAACCTATGCTCATTTATTCTTTGCTGCGCTATATTCTTTTTAAGCTCCTGCTCTGTATCAAAAAAAATTGGTAAACAGGCCAGCGATATTGTATTGAAAGATTCAGTTATTAGCACAGGCCATGCCGGCATTAGTATTTACGAACCTGCCTCAGACAAATATTGGTATAATTATGATGCAACAAAATTCTTTTTGCCTGCAAGTAATGTAAAACTGTTTTCACTTTATACAGGAATGAAATATTTAGGAGACAGTTTGATTGGCCTGCGGTATCAACAAACAGGTACCGGTTTAATTATTTATCCCACAGGAGACCCAACATTTCTTCACCCGGATTTTAAACAACAACGTGTATTTGATTTTTTAAAAAATAAAAAAAATATCAGTTACGTATCAAATCATTTTACGGATGGCCTCGGGTCTGGCTGGGCATGGGATGATTATATGGACGACTACATGGTTCAAAGAAGTGCGTTTCCAATATATGGTAACCTCGCAACAATATCAGCCGCCAATGGTACACTTGGCATAGTTCCTAAGATTATACCATTGCATATTAAAACGGAAGAAGAAAAAAATGCTGATCCGATTAATAACGGATGGGCCTTGTCCAGGAAATGGGATAGCAATGATATTACAGCAACTGTGGCTTCGGGTAATGCTGCAAAAAAAGAATATCAAATACCTTACATACCAAACGATATACCTGGGTTTTTGTCAGATACTTTGTACCAACAAATAAATAAGGCTGGCAATACTGTAAATGGATTTGTTGATAATAATAGGCTTAACAAAATCTACTCTCAACCAGCCGATTCTTTATATAAACCAATGATGTATAACAGTGATAATTTTTTTGCTGAGCAAACCTTGTTAATGGCAAGCAATGAGCATATCGGCTATATGAATGATGAAGCAATGATTGATACTTTATTAAAAACCGATTTAAAAGATATACCCCAAAAGCCACGCTGGGTAGATGGCAGCGGGCTAAGCCGTTACAATTTATTCAGTCCTCAATCAATGGTTTACATTATTCAAAAAATGCAAAACGAATTTGGTATAGAAAGATTGAAAGGAGTATTGCAAACAGGCGGCCTAGGAACTTTTAAAAATTATTATGTAAAAGACAGCGGTTTTATTTATGCCAAAACAGGGAGCCTTAGTAACGTAATTGCCCTCAGCGGATTTTTATATACAAAGAAAAACAAGCTGCTTATTTTTTCTGTTTTAATAAATGGATTTCAGGGAAGTGCTACCAGGGTAAGACGCTCGGTAGAAAAATTTTTAGAAGGCATCAGGGAAGAATATTAGCACCGGCAATAACATTATACAGTTATAAAAAATTATCCGCCTCACGATAAGCTTTTATTAAAGCCAGTTCGCCTTCTTTGCCTTTACCTGAGTTGCCATGTTCCATACCCAGAACGCCCTTATAGCCTTTATTGTAAATATGTTTAAAAATATTTTTATAATTCATTTCGCCGGTGCCGGGTTCGTTGCGGCCGGGGTTATCGCCTATCTGATAGTAAGCAATTTCATCATACACAAGATCCAGTGTAGGTATAATATGTCCCTGGTTACGTTGCACATGGTACATATCATATAAAATCTTACAGCTTGGGCTTCCTACTGCTTTGCAAATGGCATAAGCCTGGTCGGGTGTACGCAGAAACAGGTTGGGGTTATCACTCAAAGGCTCCAGCACCATAATAATACCATGAGGTTCTAAAATGGCGGTTCCTTTTTTAACCGCTTCAATTATATTGCCTGTTTGTACACCAATGGGCAGGTTACGGTCAAAATCGCCAGGCACTACTGTCACCAGTTTACTGTTAAGGCGTTTGGCAACTTCAACGGCAGTCTTGCAGGACACTATAAATTTTTCGACCTGGTCGGCGTTGCCCGATGCCAGCATATTACTATCATTACCCAGGCCAGGCTGCACAAATACACCCATTGCCATACCAAGCTTGGCAAGCAGGTCTCCAATTTTTTTCTGCTGATCTTCCGGGCGGCCACTCATACCGTTATCTTCAATAGCACGAAAGCCATTGTCGTACCCAAATTTTATCTGGTCTAAAAAATTATCGCCAGCACTATTTTTAAACATGCCATCATGAATACCATAATTTAAATGAAAGGGTTTTTCATCTGTTGTTTTATTTTCAATATTACCTTTCGCAAAAGCATTGGCAGACGATGTAAGCAATGCACCACCCGCCAGTAAGGATTGCTGCATAAATTTTCTTCTTTGCATAGTTTTATTTTTTCGTGCCTTAAATTTACCAACATTCGGTTATAAAAAAATTAAATATTATTTTTCAGGTACATTATATATTGTTGCAGCAACCACGGTTCAAATAATATTATGAAATAACTCAAACTGCTTTTTGATTTAAGTATGGTTTAAACTAAATATTTTTCTATAAACTTGAATAGTCTTTCAAATATTTTTAACTAACAAACAGCAATAAATTAGTTGTTTCAGTTATTTATTTTCTCCTCAAAAGATCTCCTGTATTGCGAAGGGGTCATTTTTTTAACCTGCTTAAACTGTTTGCTGAAATGGGCCCAGCTATTGTAACCGCTTTCATAACATATTTCCATCACCTGCTTGCTGCTGTTGGTTAGCAGCTTACAGGCATGGCTTATCCTAAGGTCCTGGATAAAATTGAAGTAAGTTTTTTTGATGTTCTTCTTAAAAAAACGGCAAAAGGTTGGGATGCTCATAGCTGCAACATCTGCAACTTGCTGTAAGGTAACCGGCGTTAAATAACGCTTAAATGAAAAGTCAATAATTTTTTCAATAGCGGGATCAATATAATTATTATTGGAAGAGAAATTTTGCGTAAGCGTAACAGCATGTGGTGTAGTACTTATTTTTTGCAGGCATTGCAACAGCATCCCCACTCTTTGAAACCCTTTCAGTTCCTGCATTTCAATG
The DNA here is from genome assembly GCA_043783135.1 of Ferruginibacter sp. Classification (GTDB taxonomy): domain Bacteria; phylum Bacteroidota; class Bacteroidia; order Chitinophagales; family Chitinophagaceae; genus Ferruginibacter. The sequence continues at coordinate 9,544 of JAYVZR010000242.1, forward strand.
ATGGCGGTGGCTATTTCTTTTTTTAGCTTTGGCAATATTTGACGGCCGTCATTTTTTTGGAGCAATTGATTAATATTTTTAAGTTCTGGTAACTGCAAAAAACCGTTACCAAAAATATCCTGTTTAAAATGTACAACTACTGAGCATCCGGTTATTTTATGGTGTTGTTTTTTAAACCAATGCGGCAAATTACCTGCTATAAAATAAATATCACCGGTTTTATATTCACCAATAAAATCGCCAATCATCGCAGTACCATGCCCCTCGGCTATCAATATCAGTTCAAACTCTTCGTGTTTATGCCAATTGGTTTCAAAATTGGGTGTTCGGTAACTACGGCAGGCAAACGACTGGTACTCTTCCAGGTGTATTTTTTGGATCAGTGTTTTCATTCTGTTAATTTAAATAACTGCTATCTTATCAACTAATTGCTTTAAAATTATATATAACTGATAAGATAGCATATTTTATTTTATAAATAGCAGTTGTGTGCCAGCATAAAAAGTCAGAACTTTATGCCTTAAATTGATTGTACAAAGTCTCTCTTTAAAATTGCGGTATGTTATTATTAGGTATTGATATAGGTACATCTTCTATTAAAGTTGCCATTGTAGATGCGCAAACACAACAGTGCATTACAACTGTTCAATACCCCGATTCGGAAACAGGTATTACTTCCCTGCAAAAGGGATGGGCAGAGCAAAGCCCGGAAATGTGGTGGAACAATGTTCAACAGGCAATTCTAAAAGCCCATGCAGAAAAAAAGTATGATCCTAAAGATATCATTGCTATTGGTATTGCCTATCAAATGCACGGCTTGGTATGTGTAGATAAAAACCAGCAAGTGTTACGTGACAGCATTATCTGGTGCGATAGCCGTGCTGTTGACATTGGCAACAAAGCTTTTGATGCTATCGGGCACGAAAAAAGTTTACAGCATCTGCTTAATTCGCCGGGAAATTTTACAGCAGCTAAGCTGGCATGGGTAAAACAAAACGAACCGGAACGCTATGCTTTAATCGATAAAATTATGTTGCCTGGTGATTTTATTGCTATGAAATTAACAGGGCAAATTACTACGAGCGTTTCGTCTTTAAGTGAGGGCATATTTTGGGATTTTAAAAAACAGGAACTGTCAAAGGATTTGTTTGATTATTTTGGGTTTGATAAAGGATTGATTCCAGAAGTGAAAGAAGTGTTTACTATACATGGTGTGATTCAATCTTCTGTTGCCAAATCCTTATTTTTAAAAGAAGGAATTACTGTTGCTTACAAAGCGGGCGACCAGCCAAATAATGCCCTGTCGTTAAATGTGCTGGAACCTGGTGAAGTAGCTGCTACGGCTGGAACCTCTGGCGTTATTTACGGCGTAAGTGATCAGTTGGTGTACGATCAGCAATCAAGGATTAATAGTTTTGCACACGTAAATTTTACAGAAAAACAAAAAAGAATCGGCGTATTGCTGTGTATAAACGGAACGGGTATTTTAAACAGCTGGATAAAAAAGATTACCGGCAATACATTTTCTTATCCGCAAATGAATGAAGCGGCTGCCGCTATCGCACCAGGCAGTAATGGTTTACAAATGTTGCCATTTGGTAATGGGGCCGAGCGTATGCTGCAAAATAAACTGGTGCAAAGCCATATACATAATATAGATTTTAATGTGCATGGCCCGGCTCATTTGTTCAGGGCCGCACAGGAAGGAATTGCTTTCGCATTCAGGTATGGACTGGATATTATGCGGGAGAATGGTATGCGGCCTTCCATTATCAGGGCTGGTAAAGCCAATATGTTTTTAAGCGATGTATTTGCCAATTGTTTTGTAAACGCTACCAATGTGCCGGTAGAATTGCACGATTGCGATGGAAGTGTGGGGGCAGCAAAAGGCGCAGGTATTGGAGTTGGTTTTTACAAAACTGCCAAGGAAGCATTTAACAATACAGCGCCATTAAATGTTGTTGAACCAACACAGGCAGATTTGTATAATGAATTGTATTTTGAGTGGAAGGAGCTATTGGCTAAAAATATGAATGATTAATCTGTAACATTCCCTAACAGTGCCTTCGAATTGAAGGAAAGATGCCATGAAAAACAAATGATGAATAGTGCGACGCCAATGAAGTTCAATTTAAAATTGATGCTGGTCAAATAAAAAAGTAAGTAAAAACAACAATCGAAAATATAATTTCTAAACTTCCTTATCTATTTAAATGATGAGGGCAAATCAAAAAAATATGTCAGTAGTAACAGGAAACAAAGAATTTTTTAAAGGAATTGGCAGTGTAAAATTTGAAGGCATAGAAAGCGATAACCCATTTGCCTTTCGCTGGTACGACGAAAATAAAGTAGTAGCCGGCAAACCCATGAAAGAATATTTACGGTTTGCATGTGCATACTGGCATTCGTTTGTAGGCAATGGTGGCGACCCGTTTGGCGAAGCAACACATCTTCACCCGTGGAATGAAAAAGCCGATGCTGTAGAAAGAGCAAAAGACAAGGCAGATGCGGCATTTGAATTTATTACAAAACTCAACATGCCTTATTATTGTTTTCATGATGTGGATGTGGTAGATTATACCAATGATGTAAATGAAAATGATAGCCGTTTGCAGGCCATGACGGCATATTTAAAACAGAAGCAACAAGCCAGCGGTGTAAAATTATTATGGGGCACTGCTAATTTATTTTCTAACAGAAGATATATGAATGGCGCTGCAACCAATCCCGATTTTAATGTATTGGCCCATGGCGGCGCACAGGTAAAAGCTGCACTGGATGCAACGATCGCTTTAGGGGGAGAAAACTATGTTTTTTGGGGTGGCCGTGAAGGGTATATGAGTTTGCTTAATACCAACATGAAAAGAGAAAAGGAACACCTTGCCCGTTTTTTACACACTGCAAAAGACTACGCCAGGAAAAATGGGTTTAAAGGAACTTTTTTTATTGAACCAAAGCCATGCGAACCAAGCAAACATCAGTATGATTATGATTGCGAAACAGTAATAGGTTTTTTGCGTCAATATGATTTACTGAATGATTTTAAAATAAATATAGAAGTAAACCATGCAACCCTTGCAGGGCATACTTTTCAACACGAGCTGCAGGTAGCTGCCGATGCAGGCATGCTGGGCAGTATGGATG
>JAYVZR010000243.1:0-4830 GCA_043783135.1 Ferruginibacter sp.
CAGTTTCAAAAACCATGTTGTTTTTAAAATTGAACCAGTAAGGAAGTTTTCTTTTTGCTGTATCGATTTCAAAATTGTCAAGGCTGCGCCTGTTATCAGCATCTAAATATATTTCTTTATCAAAAACGCTTAGCACATCTTTCCACAAAACATCATATTCCACTTTAAGATCTGCATTATAATTAGTGATATTGTCAATTTTTAAATTGGTTATTTCAAAATTCTTTTTCCCTTCCGAGAGGTAATGTTTCAATGCTTCTTCCTGCTTTTCATTTTTAATACCATTGAGGCCAGACAGCATCCATTCTTTATTTTCACCTTTCCATACCTGTGTTACATGGCCTTTAAGATTGCTGCCCTCAATAGAAAATTTTCTTAACTCTATAGATTTATTTTGCAAAAATGTTTCCACAGGCACTTTTTCTAATAAAAAGCTGTTTCCATTTTCTATCAGCGTTTGCCGGCCCTGAATTCTTTCCGCAATTTCACCAAATCCGATATATTTTTCAGTGGCATCAAGATAAATGGGTTTCCCATTTTTCATCCACGCACATATCATGTGGTTATCTACTGCCAGGGATGGCGTACTATAGTCGTAAACAATATGTTTTGTGCCAATCCAGCATCTTCGGGCATCAAGGTTTATAGAACGTAACATTTCTGTAAGTAAATTGGCCATTCCCTTGCAGTCACCGTATTTTTTTCTCAGTACTTCCTGTGCTTTCTCAGGTTTAAAACCAGCGATACCATTTTCAAAAGCGATATAACGAATATTGTCCTGCACCCATTGATAAACAAGTTTTACTTTTTGCTCATCTGTCGTGGCTCCCTTTGTAATCTCATCCGTTTTTTCTTTCACGAATTTATTATCGTTACCTATTTGTTTCACAAGTGTATTGTACCATTCATATTGATCTTTTACAGTGGCGAAATACTTGATCTTTTCATCATTGGGTTCTGCAGATTTGCATAGAACTAAAATATGCGGCACATAGTAACCCGGACCAGGCGCAGCATGCTCTGAGCTGATTGCAGGAATATTTTTCATGCTATAAGTATAAACAGTTGCGTCGCCATCTGTGGAAACCGTTTTTTGAATACCATAATTTTTAAAATTGAATTCCTTTATTTCTAGTTTCATCCAAGACGGCACTTTTACTTTTATTTGCTGATTATCAATGGGCTGATCGTTCATGAAATAAATAGAACTAAAATAACGGGGATCCAGCGTAGTTTTTTTAAAGATTACCTGGGAATTGCTACCTTTTTTTAACAAGGGTAAAGTGAAATAACAAATATGTGCATCTGAATAAAACGTGCCATCTACATTATAATAATCATATTGTGGTGCGATCCCATTTTTCTTTGATCCGTTCGTATAAATATCCACATCATTTACTATTTCCACATCACTGTAAAATTCTACAATTGAAATATCTGTGCGGTAACTATTACAGGTATACGTGCGGTCGCTCTCTTCCTTTATCAACACCGGATTTGCAACATTGCCTTTGGTAAAAGTGAATTCCCGTATAGACTTACTGATGACGACGTTTTTGTCATCTCCTTCAGTTTGGGCTGCGCCTGTTTGAACAAAGAGTAGCAATGCAATACATGCGGCTGGTATTTTCATGCGGTAGTAACGTAGGTTGCTTGTTATTATTGGATAAAATTGTAAGCAATGCAATATAGTAAAAAATAGTTTCCGCAAGCATGTATTTTTTTTGCAAACCTTTATTACCCAATGTTACCCTGTTAAAACCCTAAACTGAAGGTATTAAAACGGGTAGTTGTCTTGGTTTGCTTGGCCTTGCTGTATATACCGCACAGATATATACCCCTGAAATTGGTGTACGCAAAGTAATAGGGGTAAGTGTTGCCGGTATTATCCGTTTGCTGGCAGCAGATTTTATAAAATTGGTTTTTAATTGCCATTGTTATTGCCACACCAATATCATGGTTCATCATGAATAAATGGCTGCAGGAATTCGCTTATAAAATAAATGTGGGCTGGATGGTGTTCCTGCTTTCAGGATTGGTGGCCATAGCGGTTGCTGTATTTACGATAAGTTTTCAATTAGTAAAAGCGGCGCTGGCAAACCCGGTTAAAAGTTTAAGAACGGAGTAGTCCGGCCCCCTAAATCCCCCTAGGGGGACTTTTGAAGAGCTTAAAAATTTGAAGTGTTTGCTGAGTAGGGTACGACTGTATTTGGTAGAATATTAGATAATTGTTCATTAAAGAAATAAGGTAGAAATGGAAGATAAAATGTTTGTCAATGTCTGAAGCGGCGTCCCTTCCCTTTTGGGGAAGGGATTGAGGGATGAGGTCATTGTTGAATAAAGAAATAAAGCTACAATGAAAGTTAAAATGCTTGATGCTGATTTGAAGCACCACCGCCTCTCTTCAGGAGAGGAGGAAGGGAGGGAAGGCCGGCCTTTATGTCCGAAACTGCACAGTCATTGTCCGTTTTCGTACACTTTTTATCGGCGTAGTTACTACAACCCTTATCCAATAAGGGTTTTTGCTTTGGCATAGTCATTGACCGATATTTGCAATTTTCCATATAATGGATTTAATATTATAAAATCATTTAATAAAAAAAGTATTCAAATGATAAAAAATTATTTTAAAACCGCCTGGAGAAACCTGTTAAAAAACAAGTTCTATTCAATTATAAATATAAGCGGCCTTACAGTTGGTTTGGCTGTGGGTATATTGATACTGCTATGGGTGCAGGATGAATTTAGCTTTGACAGCTTTCATAAAAATAGTGCCAATATTTACAAAGTAGAGAATATGGCTGGTACTGGCAGCAGCAGGCAGTTATGGATGAGCACGGCAGCGCCGATAGGTGTAATGGCAAAAAAGGAAATTCCTGGTGTTGAAGAGGTAGTACGCACAAGTTATAATGGAGATTATGCAATGTTTAAATACAATGATAAAACATTCCAGGAACAGAAAAATTACTATACCGATCCTTCTTTTTTCTCCGTTTTTGATTTTCCAATCGTAAAGGGAAATGCGGCAAAACCATTTTCTGATGACAATTCTGTAGTACTTACTGAAAGCACAGCAAAAAAATATTTTGGAACAGATGATGCTGTTGGAAAAGTAATTTCTGCAGATGATAAAATTAATTTTACAGTTAGCGGGGTCATAAAAGATTTTCCAAAAAATTCAACATTCCAGGCAGATATGCTTTTTCCGATAAGCCTGCTGGCAAAAAATATGTATACAGGCAATACAGAAGGCAGAAACCTTGACAATGATTTTCACCAGTTTAATTATTCTACTTATTTATTGATGAAGCCAGGTATGTCATTTACAGGCTTTACAGATAAGCTGCGCAACATGCATTTGAAAGTTAAACCAGATGATACGGATGTTGGATACTTATTATTGCCGGTTAGCAAAATGCATTTATACAGGTCGGATGGTGCTGATGGAGGGTTGTCGACAGTCCGTATGTTTTTTATCATTGCTATTCTTATTTTAATCATTGCCTGTATCAATTACGTAAATCTATCCACGGCCCGTTCAATGCTTCGTGCAAAGGAAGTAAGTCTTCGTAAAATTGTAGGCGCCGGTAAAGCACAATTGTTTATGCAGTTTATTGTAGAAACAACTTTACTGTTTATGCTGGCAACTTTTTTTGCATTGATGCTGATATATGGGTTGATGCCGGTATTCAATAAAATATCAGGCAAAGAGCTCATCATCAATTTTGCAGATTTTCATATCTGGGAAGTTATCTTGCTTACCATTACGGGTACACTAATTATTTCAAGTATTTATCCTGCCATATTACTATCTTCTTTTGAACCCTTAAAAGCCCTTAAAGGAAAAATGTCGGCACGAATCAGCGATGCTTTATTCCGCAAGGTATTGGTTGTTGTTCAGTTTACATTTTCAATGGTATTAATTACCGGAACGCTTATTATTGGTAACCAGTTATTGTATATGCGGTCGAAACAATTAGGGTATGATAAAGATCATGTGCTTGCGTGCAATATGATTGAAATGAGTAAACATTTTGATGCCGTAAAAAGTGAACTGATGGGTCAGCCCGGCGTAAGCAATGTTACATGGGCAAGCGTTAACATCGTTCGTTATGGTGGCCAAACCGGCGATAATTCATGGGATGGTAAACAGCGGGGCGAAACAATGTTCGTAAGCCCGATGGCAGTTGACAAAGATTTTATTTCTTTCTTTAAAATGCAGCTAAAAGAGGGTAGTGGCTTTACGGGTGCGGTAGCAGATTCTATTCATTTTGTATTAAATGAAACCGCCGTAGAAGCAACCCGTTTAAAAGACCCCATCGGCAAAAAATTTAAAATGTGGAAAAAGGAAGGTACTATTATCGGTGTAGTAAAAGATTTTCATTTCTCTTCTATGCGCCAAAAAATACAGCCTGCGGTATTTTATTACGAACCTGCACAGTATGGCCAGTTGTATGTAAAAACAACAGGTAAAGATGCACCTAAAGCAATTGCTGCATTAGAAAAAGAATGGAAAACCTATAATGCGGATTTCCCATTTGCTTATTCTTTTTTGGATGAAACTGTTAACAGTTTGTATAAAACAGAAGAACGTACCGGCTTGCTCTTTAATATATTTGCTGCCATCGCCATATTTATTTCCTGTCTTGGTTTGCTTGGCCTTGCGAGTTACAGTACCATGCAGCGTACCAAAGAAATTGGTGTGCGTAAAGTACTTGGTGCCAGTGTAGCAAATATTGTAAACCTGTTATCGATCGACTTTTTAAAACTTGTTCTCATCTCATTCATTATTGCAGCGCCCCTTGCATGGTATTTTATGTACAAATGGTT
>JAYVZR010000244.1:0-4829 GCA_043783135.1 Ferruginibacter sp.
CTGGTGGATCAGCTACCCGAATTAATGAATCAGCCATAGGGTATCTTGTGGAAGCGGACGGTAAAATTCAATTGCCCTATGCCGGAAGAGTTCAGGTAGAAGGATTAACCCGCCTGCAGTTAGAAGATACGCTTACTGTATTGTTTAAAGAGTATACAAAAAATCCTGTTGTAAACGTAAAGTTTTTAAATTATAACTTTTCGGTTTTGGGCGAAGTTAATAAACCCGGAAAATTCACCATGTCAAATGAACGAACTACAATTTTTGATGCAATAAGTATGGCAGGCGATCTTACAGAATTTGGCATGCGAAACAATATTTTGGTAGTGCGGGAAGTAAATGGTAAAAGAAATTATGCAAGAGTAGATATATTATCTAAAAATCTTTTTAATTCTCCTTATTATTATCTTAAAACCAATGATGTAGTGTATGTAGAACCAGTACCGGCAAAATTTATCACACGTACCGGTATACCTCAATGGCTTGCAATTGTGGCAATTGGAGTTACAGCATTATATACCATCTTACTACTTAGTAAATAATAAAATTATATTTGTTATAATGACTAACAACAGTACAGATTTTGTAGAGCAGGATAACTCACGGGAACAAAAGTTGCAATTAAAGCAATTAATATTCCGTATAATACCCTATGCGCCATTAATAATTGCGGCCCTTTTATTAGGTATAATTTGTTCAAAATTATATTTGAGGTATGCCACAAAAGTTTATGCTGCAAAAGCAAGAGTAATAGTAAATGACGATACTCAAAAGAAAAGTACCAATCTATTAGATGTATTTCAATTTGATTACAAAGATATTTCGGCTGAAACTGAACGGGAAATGCAAATACTTCGCTCAAGGGATTTGCTAAGCATCCTGGTAACTAAATTAAACTTAAATGTTCAGTACAGTGCAAAGGGGCATATTACAACAGGGCAGGCAAACAAAAATATCCCTTTTGGGCTTGAGCTGGAGAACATGGATTCTATAAAATCAACTATTACCGGTGACGTGGAAATCATTAATAATACCATCCGTTTTAATGGTAAGCTGTACCCGGTTGATACCCTGATTAAGAGTGAATTTGGAAATATAAAGTGGCATATCAATCCAAAAAATATGTCTGCTTCGGCATTCAATAATTGGGTGGTTACTATTCAATCTTTGTCTGGTGCAGTAACTTCAGTGCAAAATGCACTTACTATTCAACCAATTTCCAAGCAATCTTCCATTTTGGAAATTACCTACATAGATGAATTAGAAGATCGTGGAGTAGATGTTTTGAATAACCTGATTACTTTATATGGCACCACTTCGGTAGATTACAAAAGCAGGATTTCGGAAACTACCCTGAGTTTTTTAGATGGAAGATTAGCGTTAGTTGAAAAAGAACTTAACGGTGTAGAAAAAAATCTTCAAAACTTTAAATCCACCCAAGGCATTGTTGATCTTAGTGCCGAAGGTAATTTGCTTTTAAGCCAATTGAAGGAAGCAGATTCAAGAATAGGAGAATTAGACGTGCAGATGGATGTACTAAAGCAGATTGAACAATATGTAAACAGGCGAAATAGTACCAATAGCCCAATACCGGCAACTATCGGTACTACTGATCCAGTATTACTTACCTTACTAAATCAATTGTATCAGACAGAATTTGACCTAGAAAAAACAAAGCAAATATCTGGAAGCAAAAACCCACAAATTGAGGTTTATCAACAAGCGATTGCCAAATTAAAGCCCAGTATTATTACGAGTATCAATAATTTAAAATTGGGCATAGCAACAAAGCGGCAGCAAATGCAAACAGAAAACAACAGGGTAATAGCCACTGTTGGAAAAATTCCTCAAAAAGAAAGATTATTACTGGATATCAGCCGTCAACAGGGTATTAAAAACGCTATTTATACTTTTCTTTTACAAAAACACGAAGAATCTGCTATTGCGGCAGCATCTATTTTACCTAATTACAGGGTAATTGAAAAACCAGAATTTGCAGGAATGATATCGCCTGTCTCTAAGATAATTTATGCAATAGCAATGTTTGTTTCAATTATTTTACTGATGATTTATATTTATTTTAAAGAGTTTTTCAATGAAAGAGTGCTTTTAAGAACTCAAATAGAAACCAAATTACCAATTCCCTTAATTGCCGAAATTTCTTTTCAACCAAGTGAAACCGGTAGCCCGGTTGTTGTTGGAGTAAGCAATAGAAGTCTTATTGGAGAGCAGTTTAGAGAACTTAGGACCAATCTTAAATATATTACATCAATTACAAAAGAAAAGAGCAAAGTAATTTTGGTTACTTCCTCTATGTCAGGAGAAGGCAAAAGCTTTGTATCAATTAATACTGCTGTAAGCTTATGTTTAATTGGGGCAAAAGTGGCTTTATTAGAGTTCGATTTACGTAAGCCAAAAATAAGCAAAGAGCTGGGCATTACCCGGGAGCCGGGATTGAGTAATTATTTGATCAATATGGCCACAGAAAATGATATCATAAAAGTTCATCCAACTATCGCTAATTTTAGTATTATTCCCTCTGGCCCGGTGCCTCCTAACCCTGCAGAATTAATCAGCGGCCCCATGCTAATAGAATTGATGGATTATTTAAAACAGCGTTTCGATTACATCATAATTGACTCACCCCCAGTAGGAGCTGTAACCGATGCAAAAATTCTGGCTGGTATTGCCGATGTAACACTTTACATTGTAAGACACAACTATACCAAAAGTTCACTTCTTGATATGATAAATGATGTGCATCAAAAAAACATACTGCCTAATATGAATATAATATTTAATGGGATTAAGAGTAAAAAAATATTAGGCTATCATTATGGAAATGGATATGGATATGGATATGGTTATGGTTATGGATACGCAATTGATGACAGTAACAAGCCATTTTTAAAATTGAAAAATTTTTGGCGAAGGTTTAAAAGAAATATAAGGGAATAGCCAACCAAAGCCCCATTAAAAAAAGATTAGTCATTACAGAAAATAGTGAAATCCACATTGCATACACTCTATTTGTTGAGACAGCAATGAACATTTCTTCTCACTAAGTTTATCATACACCTCAATTGCATTTTATATGTAACTGAGGGCAAGCGAAGCTATGCAATGTCAGAAAATAAATCATACTGGTATGCTGTGTACACCAAGCCAAGGTGGGAAAAAAAAGTAGCCAAATTATTAGAAGAAAAAGGCATTGAAAATTATTGCCCTCTAAACAGGGTGATAAAGCAGTGGAGCGACAGGAGGAAAGTAGTGCTGGAACCTATTTTTAAATCGTATGTTTTTGTAAGGATTGCCGAAGACTCAAAATGGGATCTGAAAAAAATAAATGGGATACTCAATTTTGTTTACTGGCTTGGTAAACCAGCGATAATAAAAGATGAAGAAATCATCACCATCCGGAAATTTTTGAATGAATTTGGCGATGTGCAGGTTGAAGATTTCAACCAGCTAAAAGTAAATGCCAAAGTCAGGATAAAGCAGGGAGTAATGATGAATTATCATGGCTTGCTGATTGAATTATCCGGCAACAGGGCAAGGGTGAGAATAGACAGTATGGGTGTTTCTTTAAATGCCCAGTTTGATAAAAAAAATTTAGAAGTATTTCCTGATTAATAATAATCCTGTTTAAAATAGAATTGTTATTTGAATAGTTGGTCAGATATTTTTGAGATATCTGAATACTAAATGAAAAGCCTTTTACTTCAAAGCCAATATCTGAGAACCAATGTGTCGAATAGCCGGTGTTATTAATCCTTCCTTGCAAATAGAGGAACTACAGGCTCTTGTACAAAATATGTGCATGCTGCAGCAGCATGGCGGACCTGATGATGAAGGCCAGTATGCAAATGCAGGCTGTCATTTAGTGTTTGGTCACCGCAGGTTATCAATAATTGATACTTCATCGGCGGGTCATCAGCCGATGTTATATGAACAGGGGCGTTTTGTAATCAGCTATAACGGTGAATTGTATAACTACTTACAACTGCAGGCAGAGTTAAAACAATTAGGTGTACAGTTTACCACACAAAGCGATACAGAAGTAATATTAGCTGCCTATGCAGCCTGGGGCACAGCGGCTTTGGAACGTTTCAATGGTATGTTTGCTTTTGCCATTTGGGATAATGCCACCAGTGATTTGTTACTTGCAAGGGATGCAGCAGGAATTAAGCCGCTCTATTATGCACATACAAAGGAGGGCCTGGCTTTTGCATCAGAAGTAAGGGCATTAAAAATAATTCCTTATCTGCAAACACCCAATGATGACTGGCCGGTATATCTAATGGCTTATGGACATCTTCCGGAACCGGTAACCACATTGAAATATGTAAAACCCTTGGAGAAGGGCACCTTTATCAAATACAATACTGTAACCGGAAATATAATATCCAAAGGGGCATTTTCCAGGTTTAAATATGTAGAAAAAATTGACCAAAAAGACCTGGCTGTAAACCTTATCAGGCACGTTTTGGAGAAAGTTGTAAAACGGCATTTAATATCAGATGCACCCATTGGTGTTTTTTTAAGTGGCGGTCTCGACTCCAGCATCATTGCATTTCTTGCCAATAAACACCAAGCCAGGCTGAATACCATTTCTATTTATTTTGATGATAAGCAATATTCAGAAAAAAAGTACCAGGATGTTTTGCAACAGCAGCTTTCCTGTTCTCACCAACAGTACTTATTAAATGAAAATGATTTTCATGCTTATTTACCCAGTATTGTTAATGCAATGGATTTACCCTGCTGCGATGGTATCAACACCTGGTTCATCAGCCGGTATGCAAAAGAGAGTGGCCTCAAAGCAGTAT
>JAYVZR010000245.1:0-12674 GCA_043783135.1 Ferruginibacter sp.
TCTCCTATTTTTAACGTGTCCCCTTCATTGGCAATTATTTTTAATGCCCCCGCCTGCTCTGCATTAATCTCAAAAGTGGCTTTTTCGCTTTCCAATTCTGCTATTACTTCATCCCTGTCTACCCACTCTCCATCTTTTTTTAACCATTTAACCAGGGTAACTTCCGTGATACTTTCTCCAACGGAAGGTACTTTTATATCTATTGCCATTGTATATGTTTAAAGTTTTGCGAATTTCGTATAATTTACAACATTAATAAAATCGATTTAACTAAATTATTTTTTTTAGATATTTCAACTAGTAGATATACTATATTTCACTGGGAATTGTCACATGGTTTAATACTATAACCCATTAGTAAAAAACTTATGAGGCATTAATAAATAATTCTGTAATTTTAACTTAATATGGATAATAAGTTATTATTTGGTTTAAACTATAATATCATGAAGCTAAAAATATCTGGCACTTTATTTATTGCAGTAATAATTATTTGCAATAGTGCATTTGCACAATTACATATTGATAGTGCAATATTTTATATTCAGTCAGGCGGCAGTGTAGTTGTACAGGGTGATGTAACCAGTAATGTTGATATACAAGGCACAGGTAAATTATTGTTAAAAGGAACTGCTACTCAAAATATAGATATGGGTGGTTTTAATATACCTAACCTTGAATTAGATAATGCAGCTAATGCTGCATTATTGAGTGATGCAAAAATTAGTTTTGTATTATTATTTACAACAGGTAAAATTATTTTAGGTGACAAAAATCTTACAATATCAGATACAATAAAAATTTTTGGCCCGGGTGCAGGTAAGTTTATTGAAACAAATTCTACTGGTGTTGTGTTTAAAACCTTAACTAAAGATGTAACAAATTCTTTGGTTCCAATAGGCCTTGGCACAGACTATTTACCCGCATTTGTTACGTCAACCGGCACTTATTTAAATGCCAGTGTTGGTGTAAAGGTGCTGGCAACTGCTGACCCTAATAAACCTGTAATGGTTGCAGATTACCTGCTTACACATTGGCCTGTAAACAAAACCGGGGTAACTGGAACTGTAAAAATTAAAGGACAATATTCCACAACATCTTATGTTAGTGGTACAGAAGCTAACTTAAGAGGATATTATTTTAATGGAACTGACTGGAGTTCTATTGGTGAGGCACATGATGCTGCTTTGCATTCTGTAACAGCAACTATTGGAGGTGCTTCAGGTGATGTTTATGGAATGGATAAATTTATATTGTCAAAAACTAAGGCTTTTTTGCAGGCTGCATACAATACCAGTACTGGTGTAATGGGCGATAATTTAAGAAAGCCGTCAAATCTTATCCCTCTTTCTGACCCATACAGAACAGCCCCATACAATGTTAGTTTTATTCCAGTAGCCGACCCAATTACAGAAACTGCCAATTTGAGTGTTTTTGCTGACCAGCCTTTAACAGATAACGATATTGTTGACTGGGTTTTTATTGAATTAAGAAGCAGTACCGTATCGCCCGGCAACACAGTGTTGCAAACAAGAAGTGCTTTACTACAAAGAGATGGCGATGTTGTGGATATAGATGGCAAAAGCCCTGTAGTTTTTAATAGTGTGGCTGACGGAAATTACACCATTGCTATACGGCACCGTAATCATTTAGGTATAAGTACAGACCCAGCTACAAATTTGATAGCATTAAGCGAAGCAACTTCCACTACTCCTCTGGTTGATTTTACTACCGCAACCGATGCCAATATTTATGGGCCAGCATCGGCTTACGGCATTGCCCTAAATGGAAAAAATATATTATGGGGTGGTAATGCAAACGTAAACGGTAATGTAAGGTACAATGGTGTTGCAAATGATAAAGATTATATTTTATTGAATGCATTAGGCAACAATGTGGCTGGTATTATTAATAATGTGTATCATGCTGCAGATGTGAATATGAATAGAAATGTGCGTTACAATGGAGTAGGCAACGATAAGGATTTTATTTTACTGACTGTTTTAGGGAATAACGTTGCTGGTATAAAGTTCCAGGCGCTCCCTAACTAATAACCAATTACTTGTGTTTAACTATTTATTATACTAACTTAAAAACTATGAAAAAAATCTTCACTATCCTTTTGGTTTCCTTTCTTTCCGTACAAACCCATGCCCAGTTAATACAGGCCAGCGTTGCTGCAGGCTCTACCCCAAACCGCATAAAAATATTTCTTAAGGCAGACCAGAATCAAGTTTCCTCGACTAATAGCATATCTTCATTGCAATTCAATGTTGGGATTGATGCAACTGGGTTACCTACACCCCCTACCATAACAATAATAAATAATATTGTTTCATTTCCTGCAGGCGCAATCTGGGTGGTATCCCCACCTGCTTATATAGAAGGTGGATATTGGAATTACAATATATTTTTAAATAATGGTCCCATTGCGCCTGTTGCTACTGCAAACACACCATATGAAGTAATGGAAGTTCAGTTTAATGGCTTTCCTTTAATATCACGCACTGTTGGTTTGGTTAGCTTACCTGACGGTGGAACAACAACCGGACAGGCATACTTTTATTCCAGCGGCCCTGTTTTAAATTCAGATGGATTGAGCAAACTGTATTATCTGCCATCATCAGCAACAACTACTAACCAAAATAGTTATGATGTTGTTACTGGTCTGCCTCAGATTGGAACGTCCACTGCTCTTTTAGCCAACATTACTCTTCCCGTTAAATTTTCGGGCTTTAATGTTGTTAAAAAAGATAATGGTGCTAACCTTAACTGGCAGGTCGAAAATGAAACTGCACTTACAGACCGTTATGAAGTTGAAAAAAGTTTAAATGGTATTGACTTTAAAAGTATTACTACAATAGCTCCAAAAAATAACGCAAGGTCAGCTAATGCTTACACTTTTACTGATGCAGATTTATTATCTATCCATTCTTCAGCCGTTGTTTACTACCGTATTAAACAAACTGATAAAGACGGACAATTTATTTACACCGAAATAAAATCGGTACGCCTGGACAGCAAGGGCTTTTCAGCAAGCATTTTTCCAAATCCTGTAAGGAGCAAAGCGAGCCTATCGATTGATTTAACTGAAAATTCACCTGTAACTATTACTTTAAATGATGCCAATGGAAAAGTATTAAAGAATATACAGGTACAGGGATTAAAAGGAATAAATAAAAAAGAGGTTGACTTGAGTAATTTGTCAAGTGGCAATTATTTGTTGCGCATACAAACAGGTACTGAAACAACAACATTAAATGTAGTGAAGGGCAATTAATAATAATACCTTTCTTACCATAATAAATAAGTCCTGTCAAAAAAGACAGGGCTTATTTATTTGAGACTGTTATAAAAAAGAAATTTTTATTTCCCTATTAATTATACCATCAATTAAATTGTAAAGGCAGTATCAATAATTTCTGCCTGTTCCTTAGCGTGTATTTTAGAAAACCCTGTAGCAGTAGAGGCACTTTGTGTGCGGCTGATGATATAAAAATTAATATTTTTTAAATTCATCCGTAAAAAGCCTGCTGCACCCATATTTATTGGCTCTTCCTGTATCCAATGCCAAATAGCCTTGCTGTATTTTTTATACAATTCGTCTAACTGGTTTTGAGGTATAGGATAAATTTGTTCTATCCGTACGATAGCAACATCTTTTCTATTGTCTTTCAGTTGTCTTTCGGCAAGGTCGAAGTATATTTTACCTGAGCAGAATAATACTTTTTTAACCTCCGCAACCTCATCTGCAAAAACATCATCTATTGTTTCTTTAAATCTGCCATTTGTAAATTCATTCACTACACTATAAGAACCCGGATGGCGGAGGTTTGCTTTTGGAGAAAAATTAATCAATGGTTTTCTAAACGGCCACGCAAGCTGTCTGCGAATTACATGAAAGAAATTAGCTGCAGTGGTAATATTGGTAATTACAATATTTAACTCAGCGCACATTTGTAAAAACCTTTCCATTCTTGCACTGCTGTGTTCAGGCCCTTGTCCTTCATATCCATGTGGCAATAACATTACTACACCATTCATTCTTTGCCACTTGGTTTCGCCAGCAATAATAAACTGGTCAATCATTGTTTGGGCTCCATTACAAAAATCTCCAAACTGGGCCTCCCAAATTACCAAAGCATTGGGGTTAGCCATAGAATAACCATATTCGAAACCCAATACCGCATACTCACTCAACAAAGAATTATAAATTCTAAAAGGCCCCTGCTTATCTGTAAAATGATCAAGCCGGTTATATTCTGCATTATTATTTTCATCATACAAAACCGCATGCCGATGACTAAAAGTACCTCTCTTTACATCCTGTCCGCTCATACGCACATCTTTTCCTTCAATCAGCAAACTTGCATACGCCATCAACTCTGCTGTTGCCCAGTCTATTTTATGTTCATCATTAAAAAGTTTTATTTTATCCTTTAATAGTTTATCTACTTTTCTCAAAGGAGTAAACCCCACCGGCCATTTCATTAAACCTTCAAATAATAATGTAAAGGTATCCGTTGAAATACCGGTTACCGGCGACGTTTCAAAATCGGCTGACATAGCTTTCCGCATTGCTTTCCACGCCATCTCCGGTTGTTGGTAAGTATAAGGTAGCGGGTTTTGCTTCACTTCGTCTAAGCGTTCCTGTAAGTCACTCAAAAATTGCCGCTCCATCTCTTTTGCAAGGGCCTGAGCATCGGCTTCTCCATTCTCAATAAGATATTGAGTGTAAACTTCCCTGGGGTTAAGATGTTTGTCAATAAGAGCGTATAATTGTGGTTGTGTAAACTTTGGTTCATCTCCTTCATTATGGCCATGTTTACGATAACACACCATATCAATAAAAATATCGCTGTTAAATTCCTGGCGGTAAAGTGTAGCAATTTCACTAGCTTTTACTACTGCTTCTGCATCATCTCCATTTACGTGAAATACAGGCGCCTGTACCATTGCTGCTACAGAAGTACAATAATCTGCAGTGCGGGCATCTTCAAAATCGGTAGTAAAGCCAATTTGGTTATTAATTACAAAATGAATGGTGCCACCTGTATAATATCCTTTTAATCCACTCATTTGTAGTACTTCGTAAACAACCCCTTGTCCGGCTACAGAAGCATCTCCATGAATTAAAATAGGCAATATCTTATCATAATCGCTCTCATAAAGAACATCAGCTTTACTTCTGGCAAAACCAATAACTACCGGATCAACAGCTTCCAGGTGCGAAGGATTGGGGCATAGTTTTAAATGTATTTTTTTACCATTGGCTGTATCTAAAAAACTACTAAACCCTAAATGATATTTTACATCACCGCTGCCCATGGTTGTGTCTGGTGTATTCTTTCCTTCAAATTCACTAAAAATCTGTTCATAAGTTTTACCTAAAATATTGGCCAGTACATTTAACCTGCCTCTGTGAGCCATGCCTATCACTACTTCCTGCACACCTCCTTCTGCAGATGTGTTTATTATTGCATCTAAAGCAGCAATAGTGGTTTCTCCACCTTCTAAACTAAAACGTTTTTGCCCGATATATTTAGTGTGTAAAAATTTTTCAAACATTACTCCTTCATTCAATTTTTGAAGGATTCTCTTTTTCTGTGGTAAGCCTACTGGCTCTAACATCTTTTTTTCCACGGCCTTCGTAAGCCAGCTTACTTTTTTCTGATCGCTGATATATTTAAATTCAATGCCTAAATGGCCTGAATAACATCTCTCCAAATGTGCCAGTATATTCCTCAATGTAGTGGTGCCTAAACCAATCAGGTTTCCTGCATTAAATGTTCTATCAAGGTCTGCTTCTGATAAACCATAAAATTCAAGTTCAATATTGGCACCACGATCTTTACGGGGGCGGATAGGGTTAGTATCTGCCAGCAAATGCCCTTTATTTCTGTACCCCAAAATAATCCGGTACACCCTTATTTCACTCATCCAGTCAAAAGTTGCAACCGGGGCTGCAGCAACAGAAGTAATACCAGTATCAGCCTTACCATTTAAGTTATTGCTTATAGCAAAATCAAATCCCTCAAAAAATTTTCGTAAATCCGCATCTACACTTTCGGGGTTTTTTAAAAAATCATTGTATAAGTTTTCGATGTAGGCGGGGTGCGCATTGGTTATATATTGAAAATCTTTCATTTTGGCTTGAAAATTATTATGATGTTGTACCCTTAATTTAGGAATGCAAATATCGGTCATTTATGCATTAGATGAGAGAGCGATTTTAGGATTGATAATTAAGAAATGGCCAATAAAAGCGTTCAATAAAACATAGGCGGTAAAATACTAAAATCCTGGTTCCAGCGAAGCGGTGGTATTTTTTATTGCCTTTGCCCCTAAAAAAGCAATGAAAATACTAATGGCAAATACATCTGCCATGGCCCATTTACCCATCAAACTGACTATTTTTTGCCATTTATAGGAAAAGTCTTTAGCGAGGAGGATATAAAAAATAATAGCAAATTTAACCGAAGGCACAATGATGCCCAAATAAAAATATAAGCAAAAAAGGCAAATAATTGCTTCCTTCCAATAAAGTTTGCAAAGTGCCCAGCACACTTCTTTTTTCATTAAAAAGGTTGTTACTGATAATAAAATTCGCTGTAATATCAATTTTCAGCATGTCCAATACTATCCAAAACAAAAAAATACCAAAGAAACCAGGTGGAGCAATAATAATATAAACCTGTTCATTTACTTAATTTATAGTTGAAATAATTGTTACCCACCAAAAATGAACTGATTTTTAAAATTCCTTTCTCTGTAGTGTTTATTCTTAAATACAAATCCCTATCTTTGCAGCCCAAAAATAAGTTTTAAAATGGCAAATCACGCAGCAACGAAAAAAGATGTCCGTCAGAGCACAAAACGCAATGAGCGTAACCGTTATTATGGCAAAACAACCCGTAATGCAATACGCGACATTAAGACAATAGATAATAAAGAGGGTGCTGTAGAAAAGCTACCAGGCATTTTGTCTATGATTGATAAATTAGCAAAACGTGGTACTATTCACAAAAACAAAGCTGCTAATTTAAAAAGCAAGCTGGCAAAAAAAGTGAATGCATTGGCATTGGCAAAATAATTACCGGTTTTTATAAATATTTTTTTATAAGCCTGTTGAATTCAAATTCAACAGGCTTTTTTCGTTCTTTCTATTTAAACGTATTAATCTAAAACCGTACTCCCCATTAAGACTTTTGCAGGAAATTATTGTAGCTTGTGAAAAATTATTCTCTGCATGAAACTGCATTTTTTAACTGCATTTATTTTAATTATTGCTTTAAATTGTATTGCACAACAATGCAGGTTCGAAAAAAGCAATGGCAAAGAAACAGCTACCTATTTTGAAGCTATTGAATGGTATAAGCAGTTAGATAAAATTTCTCCTGATGTATTGGTTAAAGAAATGGGTGCTACAGATGCCGGTTATCCTTTACACCTTGTATTGGTTAGTAATGATGCGGCATTCAATATTGCACAATGGCATAAACAACATAAAGTAGTGATATTGATCAATAATGGCATTCACCCCGGTGAGCCTGATGGTATTGATGCCAGCATGTTATTGGTGAGGGATATTGTAAACAAAAAAATTACTATACCCAATAATTTGGCGCTTGCTTTTATTCCGGTATACAATATTGGCGGCAGTTTAAACCGTGGGCATTTTTCCCGGGTAAACCAAAATGGGCCGCTTGAATATGGGTTTAGAGGTAACTCAGAAAACCTTGACCTAAACCGCGATTTTACCAAATGCGACAGCAAAGAGGCTAAATCTTTTACAGAAGTTTTTCATTTACTGGATCCTGACATTTTAATAGACAACCATGTAAGCGATGGTGCCGATTATCAACATACCATGACGTTGATAACTACGCAATATGATAAACTGGGTGGCCAACTGGGCAAATGGTTACAGCAAAGTTTTGAACCGCAAGTATACAAAAGCATGAGTGAAAAAGGCTGGGATATGGTGCCCTATGTAAATTTTGAAACTGAAAGTCCGGACAAAGGCATGGAAATGTTTTATGACCCGCCAAGATATTCATCCGGTTATGCAGCGCTGTTTGCAACTATTGGTTTTATACCGGAAACGCATATGCTAAAACCTTATGCAGACAGGGTTAAATCTACCTATGCACTGATGCAGGCCATGATAACAACGGCTTCTACAAATGCAGATAGTCTGATTGAGTTGCGCAACCAATTAAAAAAACAAACCATAACACAGCAAACTTTTCCCATGAGTTTTGCAGTAGACTCAAGTAAATATGGATACACAACATTTAAAGGATACGAGCAGGCTTATGCAACCAGTGAAGCCACAGGCTTGCAAAAAATGTATTACGATAGAAGTAAACCTTTTACGAAAAATGTAAAATATTATAATGTTTTTAAACCGTGTAATACCTTCAGTAAACCTCTTGCATATATCATTCCGCAAGGCTGGTATAGTGTTATTGATTTACTAAAATTAAATAAGGTAGAAATGCGGAGGTTTACTGCAGATACCAGTTTTGAAGTAGAAGCCTATCATATAACCGATTTTAAAAGTTACCCGAAACCTTAC
Source organism: Ferruginibacter sp. (assembly GCA_043783135.1). Classification (GTDB taxonomy): domain Bacteria; phylum Bacteroidota; class Bacteroidia; order Chitinophagales; family Chitinophagaceae; genus Ferruginibacter. Next base: position 8,582 of record JAYVZR010000245.1, read on the forward strand.
GAAAAACATCATAAAAATTTTGATGTAAAACTGGAAGCACGTAAACAAAAAATACAATTTTTAAAAGGCGATTATTTTATTTTGCTTAACCAGTTAGCCAACCGTTATTTGGTAGAAACATTAGAACCTACCGGCGATGATAGCTTTTTTTCGTGGAATTTTTTTGATGCTGTTTTGCAACAGAAAGAAGGCTACAGCGATTACCGTTGGGAAGATATTGCTGCACAGGTTTTAAAAACAATACCAGGTTTGCAACAAAAACTGGATACAAAAAAATTCACCGACAGTATGTTCGCGAACAACTCATCAGCACAACTGGATTTTATCTATAAAAATTCTCCCTACTACGAGCCTGCTCATTTAAGGTACCCTGTATTTCGTTTGGTGCAATAATTTATATTCGCAGTACAAAAAAATACTGCATGAGTAACGAAGTATATTCAATACCGGTACGCTACCGTAAAATGGAAAACCTGCACATAGTTTTCTGGTTGCTGAAAGATATCAGTTGGTGTATGATATGGCGGCCATTGGGTATTGCCATGATATTTCCTACCCTCATTATTGCTATTGTTATTGCTTTTCGTACCAGGCAATTTATGAGTGAGGTTTGCCATAATGTAGCCATTGTTGTATGGATAACCGCCAACTCTTACTGGATGATCAGCGAGTTTATGCATTTTGATACCAATATACTATTTGGCCAATACACGTATAAACATTTAGCCATTATTCCTTTTATGATTGGTATACTTATGCTTGCTTATTACTACCTGTGGTGGAAACCAAGGCATAAAGGTTTAGTGGAAACTATGTAAGATGCGGTGGGCGCTTGTCTTATATGACAGAATTGTACTCCCTAAATTTTCTATCTGTATATTTGCAGCCGCTTTAATAAAGCTATAAAGCAGGGTAATTTAAATGAACTCTAATGTATAAGGGCTTTCTCTGAAGGGACTTCATCAAAACAAAACTGCTATAAAACGTAAAACAATAAAAATATTTTTATGTATCGTTCTCATACCTGCGGCGAATTAAGAATCGCCGATAGTAAAAAAGAAATTACGCTTAGCGGCTGGGTGCAAACCATCCGTAAATTTGGCAGTATTACGTTTGTAGATATCCGTGACCGCTATGGCATTACCCAGTTATTATTTTCTGAAAGCCTGAATACACAATTGGATGCCAATCCGCTGGGCAGGGAATTTGTATTACAGGTAAAAGGAATCGTACAGGAAAGAAGCAATAAAAACATAAATATTCCTACGGGTGAGATTGAAATTGCAGTATCTGAATTTACCATCCTCAATAAATCGGCGGTACCGCCTTTTTCTATTCAGGATGATACAGATGGTGGTGATGAGCTAAGGATGAAATACCGCTTTTTAGATCTTCGCCGGAATATGTTGAAGAAAAATTTAGAATTACGTTATGCCGTTGGCAGAAGTACCCGGAATTATTTACATGAAAATAATTTCATGGATATTGAAACCCCTTTTTTAATTAAATCTACCCCTGAAGGTGCAAGGGATTTTGTTGTACCCAGCAGGATGAATCCCGGGCAGTTTTATGCATTGCCACAAAGCCCGCAAACTTTTAAACAATTACTGATGGTAAGCGGGTACGACCGTTATTACCAGATTGTAAAATGTTTTCGTGATGAAGACCTTCGTGCAGACCGCCAACCGGAGTTTACACAAATTGATTGTGAGATGAGTTTTGTTGAGCAGGGAGATATCCTTAACATGTTTGAAGGTTTGGTAAAAAGAATTTTTAAAGATGTAAAAAATATCAATTACACTGATGTGGTAGAGCGTATGACATGGGAGGATGCCATGTGGCAGTACGGTAATGACAAACCGGACATCAGGTTTGAAATAAAAATTGCAAATCTTAAATTTCCTCAACACGCTTTTCAAAATAAAGAATCATTATTTGATAGTGAACTCTTCAATATCCCCCCTTTGGGGGGTGGGGGGGCCGAAACAGTCCTTGCGATTTCTATACCGGGCTGCAGCGAATATACCCGCAAACAAACAGACGAACTATCGGAATGGGTCAAACGCCCGCAAATTGGCATGAAGGGTTTGGTATTTATTAAATGCAATGGAGATGGAAGTTTTAAAAGCAGTGTAGATAAATTTTATGATGCAGAAAAATTAAAAGCCCTTGCTGCCGCAACCAATGCCGAAGCAGGAGACCTTATATTAATATTGGCAGGGGCAGAAGAACGCACCAGGAAAGCAACCAGCGATTTACGTATGTACATGGCCGATAAATTAGGCATGCGCAAAACAGATGAATTTAAATTACTGTGGGTATTGGATTTTCCTTTGTTTGAATACGCTGAAGATGACAACAGGTGGGTAGCAAGGCACCATCCTTTTACTTCTCCCAAGCCGGGCCATATTGATATTATGATCAATAATAACCCCGTAATTGAAAATGCTACAAAATATTTGGAGCATCCTTATGCAGGTATTAAAGCCAATGCATATGATATGGTATTAAATGGCAATGAAATTGGTGGAGGAAGCATCCGTATTTTCCAAAGGGCACTACAGGAAAAAATGTTTGCCGCTTTAGGCATGGATGCAGAAGAACAACAACATAAATTTGGATTTTTATTAGGTGCCTTTGAATATGGCGCTCCACCACATGGCGGGCTTGCGTTTGGTTTTGACCGTTTGTGCGCTATTTTGGGTGGCAGTGAAAGCATCCGTGATTTTATTGCCTTCCCAAAAAACAATAGTGGTCGTGATGTAATGCTGGATGCACCCAGTAACATTGATGCCAAACAGTTTGAAGAGTTACAGATAATGCTGGACTTAAAGGGATAAGATTTTTATTTATAAAAAACCTGTTGGCTACCACTAACAGGCTTTTTTTGTAAGGCATTTACTACCATCTTTTTTATTTTACTTTGCATCAATGAAAAGAACGATTTTTCTCTTATTTATAATTTGTTTGTGTAATAATCTTATTGCACAAGCAGACCCATTTACCTATTCAAAATTTACTACTGCACAAAACAGAACAAAGTTTTACAATGATCTTGTACATCATTCCATTACCCAAAATTTATCTCTGCCTCTAAATGATGAAACAGAAGAAAACTGGCAGGAAGCTTTTAGCGCCATAGAGCTAATAAATTATCAGTCACCACTTACAAATGCTGCAATAAAAATATCAGTAGATAGCATGGAAAAAAGAAGTCCATCTTTTCAGCAGTCATTGCTGGAAATGCTGTACGCCAATGGGCAATCGCAATATTCAAAAAAGGTAGCGCATTTACTAGTCAACGCAAATAATACAAAAATATTCGCCATTTGTGCTGAATATTTATTACTAACTGATACATCCAAAAAACTAATCACTGATCTAAAAAATATTGCTACAAAAAATACCACCTTATTTACCGGAGATAAAAACATAGCTATTATGCTGGAGCTTTTTCGGCATCTTAATAATGTCATCAAAAGACCCGCCTATCCGGGCAAACAGCAATTGAAGGCGTTATTTAATAAAAATTATTTGTTGGGAAATGTTGTTGTATATAGCATTCAAAGAAAAAACCGTAACTATCCTGGTATTGTAATAGTAAAGGACACAGCGGGTAACCTGATAAAAAATATCGATGGCAAAATATTTTGGCTGCCCCAGTTTGCCAGAAGCCTGAGCAATTTTCCGGCTTATATTTCTAATGGAAATACGCCGCAGGGTATTTACAGGCTATATGGGTTTGGCCGCAGCAGAAGCCCTTTTATTGGTCCTACAGAAAACCTGCAATTGTCGATGCCTTATGAAACATCAATCATTCATTTTTTGAAAGACAGCAGCATTACCGATAGCGCCTGGAACAAACAATGGTATAGCAGTTTATTGCCGGCGACATGTAAAAATTATGAGCCTTTTTACGAAACATTCCATGCAAGTGAAACAGGCCGTAGAGAAATAATTGCTCATGGCACTGCGGTAGATCCTGCCTATTATAAAGAAAAAAATTATTATCCATATACCCCAACAGCCGGTTGTTTAAGTACAAAAGAAATTTGGGATGCCAATGGAAAATGTATTTTCAGCGATCAGCAAA
>JAYVZR010000246.1:0-4819 GCA_043783135.1 Ferruginibacter sp.
CTTTTTTTTCAATTTTTTTTGCTGCCAAGATCCCGGCGGCAATCTCTTCCTCCAAAACATTTACTGCAGTATTAATGACCTTTTGGGCATTCGAAAGTAAATCATTCGGATTGAGTGCATTAAACAAATCACCTGCAAGCGAGCTGCCTTGCGGTTGTTTATTTTTTGCATCATTTGCCTTTCCTTCTCTCATTAGCTGGTGTTTTGGATTGCTTTTGTATGATGGTAAGATAAATTGAAAAATAGGCTGGTTCAAAACCCTGCACCTGTACATTGCTGATATAAACTCCCGGCCCAGCATTTGCAGGGATACTGATATCAATATTTATTGTTTGAGATGCAGCTGGTTTTAATACAAAAGATTGCGGAGAAAAACTTGTTTTAAAAACACATTCTACCGGCGGGTTTGACTGCTTTGTATAATCTGTATTAACCAGCCTGCAGGTTACTTCCTGCTCTTTTGTGTTGTCAAGTAAAAACTGAAGAACCGCATCAGTTGCCGGGTAAACAGATGCTTTTAAAACAAAGGCTGGTGCTGCTTCTGCTGCTTTGCCCTCTTTGGCAAAGTTGCCTTCAGGCTCTTTAGTACCTGTTTGCTTTACCAATGATATACCAAGGTCAATAACGTTTTTTAAATGTTGTATATTTAATTTTGTATAGGCATTAAATACATTAGAAATTAATTCAGGTTGAAAGATGTTTATTTTTTCCTGGTCGTCTTTTTTGTTTCCAAACTGTTTTACCAACCTAGTTCCTTCGGCAAGGAAAATTTTATTGGCTTCAATTGATTTGCTTACAAGCTCTTCTATATCTTTTGTAAAAGATGATTTTTCTTCGCTCATTAAGTACTTTTTTTATTGTACAATTTCGATGGAAACTAATTTGTGGCAACCCTGTCTTTTTGTGGTTCGCAATAATAATGGCTTTGCCAGTTTTGCCAGCGTAAGCGGTATTTTTTTTCATCCTGAGGTTCGGCTACAACGGTATTACAACCGCCATCAAGTGAAAGTGTAAAGCAGATATTTTGATTAATTTCATTTTCCCGTAAAACAATTTCGGTAGTATATACAGAACCGTTATTGAATTTTTCAAGATCAATTGTCATTAAAACTTTTTCACTTCTTCCCGGCTCCAATGTTACTGATTGTTTATCTAACAGGGGCTGAGCAGGAGCCATCTGGCCATCATCACTTTTTAATTCCCTAACACCTATCCGATAAGTTTTTGAGAAGCTGCAGGTATTTTTTATGGTGAAAGGCACCACAATACGTTCGCCTGCCATGGCACATTTACTGATACTTGCAATGCAGTGAGGGGGGCAAACATTTTCCGGCGGACAACAATTACCATCCTGCATTTTTATAGAAGGGATCTTAATAACCGGTATACCCGTTTCCATAACAGTTTTATTTATTGCAGACAGGTTACTCATCATCCCGTCAATAAAGGGCTTCATGTTACCAAGAGAAAGATTGGCCATTTTTTGAATACTGTCTGTAAGTACCTGTTGCAGGCCTGCAACAGTATTTTGATTATTTTCCATATAATTTATTTTTTAAGATTTTCGTTATGCGATTTTATTGCAAAAGCAATGTCTTTATCCCAGAAACGGATATTGCCATCGTAATCTTTTCGGGAATCGCTGTTGGCGGGTAGTGTAATATTCAGGTGAATAATTAAACTTTCACCAGGGGCCACAATTTTGCCAATTTCATCAACACTAGCCGGCGACCAATCAGTCAGATTAGCCTGGATATTTTTTGTTATTTCGTCCATCGTTACAGTAAAGCCTTCAGCACCTTTACTTCTAAAACCAAAGCCAAAAGCACGGCATAAAAGATCCATATCCAGCGGTGCAACATGTTTTATTTCCGGCACCTGAAAAGGTATATTACCCAGGTTGGTAAGGGTGAATATGGCGGTATGTATTTTGCCAGGGCTGGTATTCTGAAATGAAAAAAAATCAGGATAAATATTAATATCAATTTGCGATTGAATCACCATTTTCACTTTACGCTTTTGCCCTCCTGCCATTATTGAACTTTCGTAAATACCCGGTAATGTATTGGGATGCACTTTATGCCATACGCTTTCCATTTTTTCTTCACCAGGCTTTAAGCGGCACGACAACCGTAATTGAAACCCATCACTCATTGTATTACCAATTTTTTCATCATGAATAAGGGGCAGTGCCCTAACCCTCAGCGATTCTTCGTTGTTGTTACTTAAAAGAATATGGCCCCTAAGATCTGATGGAGGGCCATTAAGGATAATTTCTTCAGTACCAACATGTAGTTTTTCGTGAAAGGCGGTAGATGTAACTGTTAGCATTTTTTGTGTTTTATTTTTTTACTTTTACGGTATTTTTACAATATTGTGATTTCCTTTTTCTGATGTTTCAGGAAAAGGGCGGGTATCAGGCTCGCAGCAATCTGTCTCACAGCGTTCTGCAGCGTTGGGTATGTAAGGCTCTGTAATTACCTGGCTCTCGCCACTCAAACAAAGGCTGAACATTTCCATACCCAGCACTTTAAAACACATGTTGGAGTAATTGGGTATCCGTACCCTTACTTTCATCATGTCTTTAATATCCTGAAGCGTAAACCTGGGAAGGTTCAGTATTTCAATTTTACTGTCGGTTGCAACCGGCGATGCAGGGTCACCCGTGAGTTTTAAAACATTATCGGTATTCAGGTTGCCGCTCATTTTTGTTTCAAGGCTTCCGGAATGGATAGCCCCAAAAGCACCGGAAAGCCTGGTATCAAGGCCTCCATCAATGGTAGAGTCTATATCAAAATTCTTTTCTGGCCATAAGTGGTGGAAGAATTCGTTGGGGATTTTTGGTACACTCATAATAATAGATATTTAAGTTTAATAGTTGAAGGTTAATATGTATAAAATATGTTTTAATTCATTGTCAATATTTACTCAAATTTCTGATTGACTGGTAAAATCAGTTACTATTTCTTAATAAACTTGATTACCTTTTTCCCGTTGTTTGAATTTGCCGTTAATACATAAATGCCTGTACTTAAATTAACCGGAATAGAAAGCAAGCCATTTTGATTTTGAATTTTATTTTTATACAGCAAATGACCTGCCATATCTGTAATAGAAAGATCAACGTTGCCACTAACACCTTCCAAAAGTAATTTTACATTTTCACGAACAGGATTGGATAACAGTCGTACATTCCAATTTTTATCGCCTTTTAATTTCAAATAAATAGTATTACTCTGGGCAGCTTTTCCATCGATATCTGTGATTATTAATTTATAGTAAATAATGGGATTACCACTATTTGTAACACCAATATCCTTAAACGAATAATTATTTTTTACAGCAGAGTTTCCTGCTGCAGCAACGGTTCCGATAGATTGCCAGTTTTTATCATCTGCGCTTGATTGGACTGTAAAATTTTTGCTGTTTATCTCCTGCGAAGTACTCCAATGTAAAAGGGCGTCACTGTTAGATGGTGCCACTGTAAAATCTAATAATTGCACCGGTAGCGGATTAAAAATTCCATCTACAACAAATAGGTCAGTTTTAGTTGCATCATCACCATCTGTTGCCGTAAACATTATCCTGCTGTTTACAATAAAATCCAGGCCAGGATCAGCGTCACCATTATTTACACTGGTGTTTAAATTAATATCTTTTACAATAGTTGTTCCCGCAGCAGTGCCATCTGTTTTCCATAATTCATTTCCCTGGATACCATTATTAGCCGCAAAGTATAAACCTGAAGTGGTATAGAAATATGACGTAAAACCATTTCCTACACCATCACCCACGCCAGGGTTAATATCTGTTACCCTCGAGGTACCCGCAACCGTTCCATCTGATTTCCACAATTCATTACCTTCTGCACTGCTATTGGCAGTGAAGAAAAAATAGCCATTGTATAACGGATAAGTAAAGGTTCGGGTTGTTGAATTAAAACCGATATTTACAAAAATAAAGGGTATATTGTTATTGGCATTTGCAGGAAAAGACATAAATAGTTTTGTACCAGCAGCAGTGCTGCCATCAGATTCCCAAAACTCAAAACGGCTTATTCCATCTGTAACAGGAAAAATAAATTTACCTGGTAAGTTAAATGCATCAACTATTAAGACAGAGCTAACAAATGAATTTGGTCCTGTAATACCCTCATCTTGTAAAAAGGAGGTATGGGTAGCTGTTGCATCAATGCCATCCGTACTCCAGATACCGCTTGCATGAACACCATCATCAACTATAAAATATGCCCTGCCATTAAACACATGAAAAGCAGCAATAAAAGGCAAAGATATTGGCCCTAAAGTAGGTGCATTCAGATTATCTTTTAATAGAATGGTTCCAGCTGCTGTGCCATTGGTACGCCATATTTCTCCGTGTATACCATCTGCTGCAGTAACTGAAAATAAAATATTATTACTAAATGGGTAAAAAGAAGTTGGATTGGAAGATACTGGCCCGGTTACGATATCTTTTAATAGTTGAGCATTGCCGGTGGTTCCATCCGAGCGCCATAGTTCATTACCCTCGGCCACTGTTTTTACATTAAACAAAAGATAGGTGCCAGTAGAGGTTAGGTTATATTTACCAGGATCATTGCTACCTGTAGGCCCTGGAACAATATCTGCTACCATGTTAGTATTTCCTGGGGTGCCATCAGTTCTCCATAATTCACTGCCTTCAGCAGCAGTAGCGGCAATAAAATAAACATATCCGTTAAGCAAAGTCATTCCATTTGATGCTGATGTGCTGCCAGCTGCGCCAGGCACAATATCTTTTATAATTTGAGTGCCTGCACTTGTACCATCGCTTATAAAAA
>JAYVZR010000247.1:0-4819 GCA_043783135.1 Ferruginibacter sp.
TGTAGTGAGAAGGTTAAAAAAGATTTTAATCTTGCCATTGAATTGCTGCATTCTTTTGAGTATGATGAATCTGAAAAAGTTTTTGCAAAAATTATTGACGCAGCTCCTGAATGTGCAATGGCCTATTGGGGTGTGGCTATGTGTAATTTTCATGCCCTGTGGACACCGCCTGCAGAAGCTGAACTAAAAAAAGGAAACAAGGCCATTGAAATTGCCAGCACCATTACAAAAAAATCTGAAAGGGAATCAGCTTATCTTAATGCTATTTCAGCATTCTATAAAAACTGGCAAACAACAGATCATCTAACGCGTTGCATCAATTATGAAAAAGCAATGGAAAAATTACACCTCACTTATCCCGAAGATAAAGAAGCGGCTATATTTTATGCTTTAGCATTAGACGCCTCGGCCAGTCCTACTGACAAAACTTTTACTAATCAGAAAAAGGCTGCTGCAATATTAAGTGCGCTTTATTCTTTAGAGCCAAATCATCCGGGTATTATTCACTATATCATTCATACCTACGATTATCCTGGCCTTGCAAAACTGGCATTACCTGCTGCAAGAAAGTACGCCGAGGTTGCTCCTTCATCTGCACATGCTTTGCATATGCCTTCTCATATTTTTACAAGGCTTGGTCTTTGGGATGAATGTATAAAATCAAACCTGGCATCTATTGCTTCTGCAAAATGCTATGCAGTGGAAGCCGGTATTAATGGACATTGGGACGAGGAACTTCATGGCATGGATTACCTGGTTTATGCATATCTGCAAAAAGGCGAGAATAGGCTGGCGGAAGTTCAATTGGAATATTTAGATAGTATAAGGGAAGTTTACCCGGCTAATTTTAAAGTTGCTTATGCGTTTGCTGCAATTCCGTCACGCTTCTTTTTAGAAAATAAAAACTGGAATAAAGCAGCAATAGTACAAATGTATCCCGCCAATTTTCCATGGATAAAATTTCCCTGGCAGGAATCAATTATACATTTTACCCGCTTACTGGGTTTGGTCAATATCGGAAATATAAAAGATGCAAATGCTGAATTGATAAAACTAAAGCAATTGCATGAAATACTGGATCAACAAAAAGATGTTTATAAATCGATGCAGGTAGCTATACAAATAAAAATAGGCGAAGCATGGGTACAGTTTAAAACCGGCAATATTACTGATGCATTAAATTTAATGAAGCTTTCCGCCGATATGGAAGACAGCACAGAAAAACATCCGGTAACTCCAGGGCAGGTTCTTCCCGCCAGGGAATTATTAGGAGATATGTTACTCCAGGTAAAACAAAATGAAAATTCCCTGCAAGCCTACGAAGCAGTGCTCCAAAAAAACCCGAATCGTTTTAATAGTCTTTACGGAGCAGGCATGGCTGCAGAAAAAATAGGTAATAAACAAAAAGCTGCTTTTTATTTTAATCAGCTTTTGTCTAACACGGATTGTGTAAACTTTGAACGACCGGAAATTGTTACTGCCCAATCATTTTTGAAAAGTCAAAGTCACTAACATAAATTATTTAGGTAAAGGTCAAGCACAGAACATATCCTGCACCTAACCATATTTTGTTACAATGTTGCCATATCAATTACAAAACGGTACTTCACATCTCCCTTTAGCATACGCTCATAAGAAGCAGTAATATCTTTCATATTGATGATCTCAATATCTGAAACGATATTGTGTTCAGCACAATAGTCCAGCATTTCCTGTGTTTCAGGCAATCCGCCGATACCTGAACCGGCGAGGCTTTTTCTTCCGCCAATAATGGCAAAGGCACTAACAGGAGAAGGCTCGGAAGGTGCTCCCACGCAGATCATCACACCATTGGTTCTTAACAATCCAAGATAGCTGTTTATATCATGTTTGCCGGAAACCGTATCTAAAATAAAATCAAAACTGCCTTTTGCAGATTTGAATTGTGCTTCATCTTTTGTTACAACAAATTTGTGGGCACCTAATTCCTTCGCATCTTTTTCTTTAGAAGGCGAGGTACTCAGCACTGTTACTTCAGCACCAAAAGCAACACCAAATTTTACTGCCATATGCCCCAGGCCCCCTAAACCAACCACCGCCAGTTTATGGCCTTTACCTACTTTCCAATATCTTAAAGGTGAGTAGGTAGTAATACCTGCACAAAGCAATGGAGCTACGGCTGCAAGATTTAATTTGTCGCTGATGCTTAATACAAAATCTTCGTGCACTACAATGGTATTGGAGTACCCGCCATAGGTAGGTGTTTTTTTATCCTGCTCAACAGCGTTATAAGTTCCTGAAGCGCCGGCCAAACAATACTGCTCCAAACCTTCCTGGCAGTTTTCGCAGGTGCGGCAACTGTCAACCAGGCAACCAACACCTACAAGGTCTCCCACTTTATATTTTTTTACATGGCTCCCGACCTTTGCCACTTTACCAACAATTTCATGACCCGGCACCATCGGGAATATTCCAGGGAACCAGTCATTTTTTATCTGGTGCAAATCACTGTGGCAAACGCCACAATAAATAATATCAAATTGCACATCATGTTCGCCCGGATCACGGCGTTCAAAATTCCAGGGTGCCAAATCTGTTTCCGGCGACTGTGCTGCATAACTTTTTGCTTGTATCATATTTTTTATTTTTCTGTTTTATAAAAGTCTGTTACAAAATTGAAGTAAAATTGTTACCTGAACATTAATTTTTTTTGAAGGCAGTATCTGGTTGTGAGTGGAGGTATTATTTCCTTGCTTCTGTTCGTGATGTCATTATCAAATTATAGCAATGGGCTACCCGAATCGTTCGGGGTATTTTTTGAGATTCGGAAAAGGCCGAGATGACAAACAACCATTTGCTGATAAATGGCGCAGGACTAGGATATATACAACCAGCAATATTTGTGCAAATTGGGTATGAAAGTACAACCAGTTATATTGTGAGCTATATTTACCTAGTCGCAACCAAATCAATTTTGTTGCTCAAATTAATTATTGTTTTAGCTATTATTGTATAAATAAGCTATAGACAATAGCTGTTGTGAAAAAAATCTATTGCTTCGTTTTTACCTAAAATAACAATTATAAAAGTATTAAACATATACCCGGTATTATAATAACAAAATATTCAATAGTAATAAAATTTACCTGCAATGGTTTAGCTATCTTCATTATCATTCTATAAATTTACCTTATAAAATCGTTTAACATGTCAATCATACCGTCTATAATGGGGCTGCACCATCGCTACAGATTATGGATTGCAGAAATGAATTCAGATATTACTATTTTGAGGATCTTTGATGATTACCTTGAAGAACTGTCTTCAAAAAAAGGGGAGCCGCAGGTACAAAAGGGTATTGAAGGTTTTCAACAGCAGTTCATCAATTTAAGAAAAGAGAATGATGAACTAAAGCATGAAATGCACCTGCTTAAAATGAAACTGGCTGCCTATTCCAAAACGGGTGAAGCGATTGACAGCAATACTTACGAGGCAGACAATCATGAAGAATTAAAAAGCCGCTATGATAATTTTAGAAAAGTATTTGACAAAATGAAAATAGATTTTGGAAATTTTGAAGCTAAGTGGCTGAAATAAACAGTACAAAATTTACTTGTTATTCATTGGGATATCTTGCAGATCATAAAGTTATCAGTAGTTAATAGACAGATGGGGTAAGTGTTATAACTTTTTGAGCATAGATTGTTATTGAAATCAATAAACAAGCGAAGGCAATAAATTTTATTTTCATTGAATTAGTTTATGGTAAATAAAATATTTCTTTTAAAGGGGTATTAACCGGTGAATTATCATCGTTTGTTTCCATGATATCTTTCATATAGGCCCACCATTTTTGCATCACGGGTTGCTTTGGCAATTCATCCAGTTTGGTTGCATCATCAATTATAAGATAGCCAAACAAATCATTTGTTTGTTCATCTAAAAAAATAGAATAATCTTTTATACCGGTTTGCTTTAGCAAGGCCTCCAGATCTGGCCACAAAACTTCATGGCGTTTTTTGTATTCAGCCTCACAGCCTTTAAAGAGTTTCATTTTGAATGCTACACGTTGCATGGATGTTATATTTTACCGACGCGTTACACAAAGTTTTACCACAGAGTTGCACAGAGAAAAGACCCACAGAGTTACACAGAGATGAGAACAACAGCGTTACATAAAAGAACTCTGTGGCTAAATTTCATTAATAAAGATATTTATATTTAATAGAATTGATTACCAGGCTTATCTTCTGGGTATTATTCAATAAAATTATTTCCCCTCCAATACTGCTATTTCTGCCTGTTGAAAGTTTAGGGAATTATCTGTGAAAGTATTTTTTACATTGTTGCGGTAATTTTTGAAAAGGCTCATCCAGCGTAGTTTAAGTACCCCTAAAACGCCTTCTTTGATGATACCCTTATTCATTTTACTATCGCCCAATTTGCGGTCTTTAAAAGTGATGGGTACTTCTTTTATTGTAAAACCAAGTTTCCAGGCAGCAAATTTCATTTCAATCTGAAAAGCATATCCTACAAAATGAATCGCTGATAGGTTTATCGCTTCCAGTACTTCTTTTCTGTAACAAACAAAACCTGCTGTAGGATCCATTACCGGCATCCATGTAATCATCCTGCTATATAACGATGCGCCTTTGGATAAAATAATACGGTTAGTTGGCCAATTTTCAACAGCCCCATCTTTTACATACCTTGACCCAACTGCCACGCCAGCACCATTTTTACAGGCTTCGTACAATCTTTGTAAATCGGATGGATTGTGAGAAAAGTCTGCATCCATTTCAAAAATAAAATTATACCCTCTTTGTAAAGCCCAGCGAAA
>JAYVZR010000248.1:0-12634 GCA_043783135.1 Ferruginibacter sp.
CAGCATCAGAAGGATTTATATCTATTTTTTTTGCATCTTCTAACAGCCATTTTTCCACTTCAGGGCAAATTAAAATAAGGTAATGCTTTCTACTGTGACGCTTTTTTAAAATCAGGTTATTCTCTTGAATTACTAAATTAAATTCAGCAAAATATTTTTTTCGAGCAGGTCCTTTATATTTATCCTCGTCAATTATCCCCAAAGCAATTTGTTCCTTAAGCCGGTTATGCTGCATTTCATTTGAAACATCCCCATACCCATGCTGGTGATTGTATTTTCTTTTAGCCTGGCCTAAAATTTCTGCAATTTTTGTATCAACATAACATTCAGGAACTATATTCAATTCTGTCATCTAAATATCTATTTATGTTGAAAAAAATGTCTACTCCATAATCAATCAATTCCGATAAATCTTCCGAACTGAGTTTCTTCACTATTGTCTCAGACTTATTTTTATCATAGCCGCATACAAATACGGCCAAATCATCACCAGGTGTATTTTCTATTAAATTATTTAGAAGGTAGGGGCTATGTGTTGCAATAAAAAATTGTGCATTTACAGACTCGATAATTTCATCTGCTAAAAAGCTTACGTACTTAGGAAAAGAATGTGCATCTGGCTCATCTAAAGTAATTATTGAAGCATTGTTATATCTTATTGCTGCTACATGAAATAAAAATCTTTTAAACGTATCGGCAATTGCTTTGTATGGTATTGAATATACCAATCCTGCGTTTATTCTTATTTGAATGAGAATTTGATTTGTTTCAGTATCAATATTTAATTCAAATCCATAATCCTCAATAAAATCATTTATTGTAGTCCGAAATGTTTCATTACCCTGAATCACTTTGTTTAAATTGTTACCAAACGGAGGCATTAATGTGTGAATATAATTGCCACTATCATGCGGTTGGATATTATCTTTAAATCTGTACGGTTTTACTGGACTGCTGTAATGCTGGGTATTTTCTTTTGCAATAAAATCGTTGTTAAACTCAGTTATGGTTCCATTTGAATTACTCCATTCAAAAATATTTTTATCGTTTTCATTATTAAATCTTAAAAAAGTGTCAAGAGGAAGACCATTTTTTATAATTGAAATAGGTTTTGATGTGTTTCCTAAACGAAATAACCTTTCAACTTTATCTACCCTAAAAAAATCTTTAATATTTATTTCTTCAAAACCAGCCATTTTAGTTATGTTATTAGAATGCATAAGCCAGGATAAGTAGGATAAATCCAACGCTTCGAGTATATTAGATTTTCCTGAATTTGGCTCACCTATTAAAACATTTATCCTGCTGCAATTCAAATCAATCTGATTAATTGATTTATAATTATTTATTTGAAGATTTTTAATCATTTCCATCAGTTTTTTTATTCTCAAGCATTTTTATTACACCCTTTAACTGGTACAATTTACTACAAATTTTACTTTGCTCTTCTACCCAATCATCATATTCCTTAATTGTTTCGGCTATCTCTGATAAATAGCGCACCCTTCTGGAAGGAATAATAGTAGATTGACTGGAAGTATTTTTTAGATGTGCATGATGTTCTATCTCGCCATGAAATTTAATACCCGTTTTCTCTGCTGCTTTTTCCATCAGTCTTTCAAACAATTCATTTATTCCGGCATCGTTAAATTGTGCAGCAATGGTTCCTACAATTGGTAGTTCTTCGTCTTTTGCATTCCATAAGCCTTGGTTGCGTTTGTATTGTTTGCGTACATCATGCAGTGCATCCAAAGCGCCAGCTTTATCAAATTTATTGATGCAGATTACATCTGCATAATCAAGCATATTTATTTTTTCCAGCTGCGATGGTGCTCCATATTCGGGTGTCATTACATACATGCTGATATCTACATAATCTAAAATAGACGCATCACTTTGCCCAACGCCGGCACTTTCTAAAATTATAAAATCAAATGCTGCAGCTTTACAAATATCAATTGCTTCCTGCACATATTTACTAAGGGCTTTATCACTTTCCCTTGTAGCAAGGCTCCGCATATAAGCCCGGGGTGAAGAAATGGAGTTCATCCTTATTCTATCGCCCAATAATGCGCCCCCGGTTTTTTTCTTCGATGGATCTACTGAAATTACTGCGATGGTTTTATCGGTATATACATTTAAAAAGCGGCGCACTATTTCATCGGTAACAGATGATTTACCTGCACCACCTGTACCGGTGATGCCGAGTACGGCCCCCCCACCCTCCAAAGGGGGATTTTTCGAGCCGTTCAATTTTAATGACTCTGCTTTTAGTTGTATAATATAAGCTGTAAAATCTTGACCATTTTCTGCAAGGGTAATTGCCCTTGCGATTTTTTTTATATCTCTTAATTCCCCCAAAGGAAAACGACTATCATCTGAAGGCTCCTCCACAAATCCCTCCGCCAGCTGGCAGAGTGGGGGGGCAGTTTGCCTTATTACATCCTCAATCATTCCTTCTAAACCCATCATTCTTCCATCATCCGGACTATATATTCTTGTTATCCCATAATTATGCAACTCTTCTATTTCGCTGGGCAAAATTGTACCGCCACCGCCACCAAATATTTTTATATGGCTGCAACCGCTTTCATTCAATAAGTCTTTCATGTATTTAAAAAATTCTACATGGCCGCCCTGGTAACTGGTGATGGCAATGCCCTGTGCATCTTCTTCAATGGCACATTCAACTATTTCGTGTACGCTTCTGTTATGGCCCAGGTGTATAATTTCTGCACCTTTTGACTGAAGTATCCGACGCATGATATTGATAGCAGCATCATGCCCATCAAATAACGCAGCGGCAGTTACAATACGCACTTTATTAGTAGAAGAAAAACTCATGATTGATTTAATTTAAGTGCCGGTTAACCATGCACAAATGCATAGGGGTTATTTTATAAGGCCCTGACCATACTACCTGCTTCATTTGAAATTTTTATAAAAGCGTTGTCAGCTAATCGTACTGTAAAAATACAAGAAAGGAATTTAAAAAAATAACAGTTGTTAGTTTTTAGGCTGACTGGATTTGGGATGCAATAATTTTGGCAGGTCCAGTAGCAGTGCCATAGAAAAATTAAAGGTCCGGTGGCTAATATAACGACCGTCTAAAAATATTGCAAAGCCAAACTGATACTCCAACTGTACACCCGGTAAGTTTTTAAACCCAAAGGTATTGGTAAAAGCAGGCTCCCAAAATACACGGATCCCATCAGTTAAACTATCTAATTTATAATAATGTAATTCGTTTGGTGCGTAGTTTGTTTTTATATTACCAAACTTTATAAAATTAAACTTTGAAGAAAACGAAAAAGTAATATTTGTTTTGGTACGTAACATAAGGGCCGGCTGAATGTAAAATTTTGTAATCGTCGCCTGGTGGCTCCTCATGTAATCAATGCCATTCAGTTTCCCATTATCTGTAAAACTAAACTGCCCTTTTCCAATTCCCCCAAATATTTGAAACATTGTTTGGTTATTTTTATCCAATACTGTAAAATAACCTACGCTAATCTCTGTAAGGTTTCTTTTATAGTCAATAAAAGAACTGTCTAAACTACCCCCATCATTATACCCGCTATTACTTTCTGTCCGCTTAAAATAATTAGCCGCTACGGCAAGATGATTGGTGATGGCATAAGCACCCTGCAGATCATAGCCCCGGTTCCTGCTTTCATTTACGCCATTATTGTTATTTGATAAGTTGCTTGAAAGATATGCCCCCAGTTTGCTATCTCCTTTATTTACTAACACAGGGATATTTTGAGCAGGAGGGCTGTACATATATCTTGGCGTATAGCAGGATGTAAAAAAAATTAGCCCTGTCAAAAAACAGTAAACACTACGCATCGTAAATATTTAACTCATTTTAAATGTAAGCGCAGCAAAATCTTCTACACTTAATGCTTCAGCACGTTTATTAAAAATTTCGTCTGCCAATACATCGGCAGTAAATAAACTTTTTACTGCATTACGCAATGTTTTACGGCGCTGGTTAAACGCAGTTTTTACCAACACCTTAAAAGCCCTTTCACTTTTAACTGTAAGGTCATTAGTTTTTCTTTTTAGCCGTATTACACCACTCTGAACTTTTGGCGGCGGATTAAAACTCTGGTTGCTTACATCAAACAAATATTCTACATCATAAAAAGCCTGTATCAAAACACTAAGCACCCCATATACTTTACTGCCTTCTTTTGATGCCGCACGTTGCGCCACTTCTTTTTGAAACATCCCAATCACCACGGGCACTTTGTCTTTCCAATCCAATACTTTAAACAAAATCTGTGTTGAAATATTATAAGGAAAATTACCGATAACTGTAAAAGGACCATCAAAAGGTTCATCAATATCTAAAAAACTCCCGCTGATAATATGATCATTTAAAACAGGATATGTTTTTTTTAGGTACGCTGTTTTTTCATCGTCCAGTTCTACCGCTTTTAAATTAATACCAGGCAACTGTACCAGGTGTTTGGTTAATGCACCACCGCCGGGCCCTACTTCCAGTAAATTTGTAAGTAGGTTTTCCTTTAAAGCATTAATTATTTTTTGAATAACAACATCATCTTTTAAAAAATGCTGGCCTAAAGATTTTTTTATTGTAAACATTGCTGCAAAAGTAAACAAAAAGCCCTCTATTTATGAAAGGGCTTTTAGGTAGCAGTTGAAAATTTTATTGCCTGGTTAATAACATCAAATTTCCGCTTGTTATTTTGCCATTTGATATTATCTGAATTATGTATTGGCCTTCGGGGTAATTATTTAGGTTTATCAATTTAACTGTATTGTTTCCTTTACATACAGGCTTTTTCTGTGAGTAGATCTTTTTGCCTTCATTATCCAATACCTTCATCACAACTGTTGTATTTTTTTGCGAATAAAACCCAACGTCTACATAATTTTTTGCCTCGTTTGGTACTATTGCCAGTACCTTTTTTAAATTACGCTGAGTTATTACAGATATGTTGCTATACTTAGTTTTATTTGATTTGGAAATAATTTTTACACGATACATAATTTTATCCGCGGCAATGCCGTAGATATTGTCTGTATAATTTAAGCTTTGCATTTCGTTTAAATAAACAGGCTGATGTATTGCAGCAATGGTTATATAAGAGCTGCTATTGATACTTCTTTCAATTTCAAAATAATCTACATTTTCCGAGGTAATAATCCGCCAGTTCAATACAGCATTACTTATTTCGCGGGTACCTGTCAATTCAAACATAGTTAAATTTAAAGTGTTGCTTTTATACAACCAGTTGTTGGGTACGCCGTCATTATAAGCAAAAGAAATTTTGCAAAAGAATAATAGTAAGGCTAAAAATGAATAATATTTTGTCATGAATTGGGTAAATTTTTATCTGATCCTTTGAATACAACAATCATAAACGAAAAGAATAGTAATTAATTGTACATCATCATTTCATACTTACTTATGGATATGATCAAAAAAGGCCCACTTTATTGAAAATGCGAAATAGTATTTCATTACACCTGTATTCTGTTTTTAGCATTGGTTAAAATGAATGCTTACCATTTAGAATTTGTATTTTTACAACTTAATACTAATAAACATGCATTCAATTTCGGAAAACAAACCTGTTATAGGCATCTCCTGCGGTGATATCAATGGTATTGGCTTAGAACTGATCATAAAAACAGTTGGCGATAGTCGTCTACTTGAAATATGTACCCCTGTTATATTTGCCAGTAATAAAGTGCTTAATTTCTATCGCAAGGGATTACCCGAAATAAACTTTAATTTTTCGAGCATAAAGGACGCCAGCCGTATTAATCACAAACAGGTAAACCTGTATAATTGCTGGGAAGAAGAAGTAGCCGTTACACCAGGGTTGTTAAATGACGTGGGTGGAAAATATGCTGTGCAGAGTTTGGTGATAGCTGCAGAAGCTTTAAAACAAGGTAAAATAGATGGCTTGGTTACGGCTCCTATTCATAAAAAAAATACACAATCGCAGGAATTTAATTTTACCGGACATACTCCATATTTAAAAAATTTGTTTGGTGTTGCGGATGTGGGAATGTTTATGATAGCCGAAAATATGAGGGTGGCATTGGTTACCGAGCATGTGGCGGTAAAAGATATTGCGCCTTTTATTACAAGGGAAAATATCCTTAGTAAACTTCAAATTATCAACAACTCATTAAAAAAAGATTTTGGTATTGATAAACCAAAAATTGCGGTCTTGGGATTAAATCCACATGCCGGAGATGAAGGCCTGGTAGGGAAGGAAGAAGAAGAAATAATTAAACCTGCTATTAAAGAAGCAAAACATAAAGATATTTTTTGTTTTGGCCCTTACTCGGCAGATGCTTTTTTTGCAAGAGGACAATATGAAAAATTTGATGCCGTGCTGGCCATGTATCACGATCAGGGACTGATACCTTTTAAATCATTGTCAACCGGCGAAGGTGTTAATTACACTGCCGGGCTTAATGGCATACGTACCTCTCCTGACCATGGAGTAGCATTTGATATTGCCGGAAAAAATAAAGCGGATGAAGCTTCTTTCCGTGAGGCGGTTTTTAAATGTGTTGATATTTTAAATAGCCGGAAAGAATTTGAGAACCAGCGTAAAAATCCCTTAAAGAAAATAAGCGCAGCATTTGTTGCCAATGCAAAAGACGAAAAAATTCTGGAAGAATAAAAAATTGAAGACTTCGTTTATTTAAAAACATCCTCTGATACCCCTTTATTTATCAGGTACGAGCTAAAGGTTATTTCTGCCTTACCTATTTTATTTTTTGCTTTGTCTGCAGTAGTTTTATTATTTTGAGTGCCATCATCAAAGTCGAACGTTATACCTTTTGGTAACTTATAATCTTTAGTATCAAAAGAAAAAATAATTTTATCCGGTAAGCCATAAGCTGCATATTTTCCGTAACTCATTTCCAACTGGTAACTGCCATTAGCCCTGGTAGTGGTTTTGGCCCGTCTTATTACCAAAGCGGTTTCATCAATATAAATAGTCGACAATACTACATCTGCATTATCATCTTCTGGTAATAATTTAACTACCCGTACCACCGTGTTTCCAATTTTATCGGTACCGGCATCAATAGCAGTATATTTGTTGCCGCTTAAAATATTATTAAGGTTTATGCTAACAGCTCCTTTTGGTACAAATGATATTCCCTTTTCATTTTTTATTTTTAATTTATCGGGCTTTTTAAAATATACGGTTACATCTGCATCGGGCACTTTAAGAAACGAAACATTGGTAATCATACGGGCTATTGCCTGGTAATCATTTACCTTATCAATATTGAATTTTACTTTTGCTATCAATGTATTTACATCCTGTGCTTTACAGGCAACCCCTGTTAGCAACGCAAATAATATTTGTATAATTCTGATAGAATTAATCATTTTATTTTTTTAAGAGAGGATATCTTTCTTTTTAAAAACCATAACAGCTGCAGCAACCAATAAAAAAATATGTGCTATCAATATGAATAAACTATTTCTGATAGACGGCCAGTTTTCAAGGCTTCCCTTTATTGTTTTTCCATCAATATCAGTACCGATATAAAAAAAACCTTTCCATCCAACAAGATAAGAAGTAAACAAAAAGGGCTTTATATTTTTATCGATGATGGGTACATTAATATTTGAAATAATGGTACATACAATAACTATACAAACCGTAGCAATGATGGGACCTATGGAATTCTCTGCAAAAATAGAAAGCAATAAAGATAAAGCGGCAATTACTGTAAGTGCTGCTGTTGCGTAAGCAAAAGCTGCATAATAACGCCACATTATATCATCACGTGTAATCAATAGTATCTGCGATTCGTCTCCCTTGGTTCTGAATATCAACATATCGCCGGTTCCAAAAATAAATAAGCTTAAAAACAGCCCCGTTATCGCCATCCATAAAAGTAAAAAAATGGTAAACACTGTTGCCGCTGCAAATTTTACCAGTATAATTTGTGTACGGCTTACAGGTTTTGAAATAAGCAATCGCAGTGTTCCCATATTGGCTTCTCCTGAAATAGAATCTGCCGCAATCAATGCTATTAATATCGGTACCTGAATCAACAGTGTATTTAAAATAATGTAACACATAAAATAGCCGTTGATAGCCTGTACCCTGTCAAATGTAAAAGTATCTTTTACGTTTTGCAGCATAAGATCCATATAACTTTGTCCATCTACCTTAAAAGCAAATTGAAAAATAGATACAATAGCAGCTACTGCAATAAATGCAATATATGTTCTGGGTCTTTTGGATATTTTAAACAACTCAATTTGCAAAAGCTTCAACATGTCGGGATTGGGTTGTAAGTGATAAAAAATAATTTTCAAGTGAATGGCTTGAGTTTACGGAGAGTATTTGCACTCCCATTGCTACCAGGTAGTTTATAAGTAAAGGCACTTCTGTTTTATTCATCCTTAATTGCAGACCGTTATCCTGTTGTAAAAAAACAGCCCATTTACTCTGCAGCAATAATTGTTTTGCATGACCATTGTCAAGAGTATCAATTTCTATAAATGTATGAGCCGGGTCTAATAGTTCAGCAACATTTCCTTCTACTATTTTTTTGCCTTTATGAATAATTATCATCCGGTTGGCGATTAGTTCTATTTCACTTAATATGTGAGAAGATATCAATACTGTTTTGCCCATTTCCCTGCTAAGCCTTAAAATAAGATTACGCATATCAGCTATACCCTGCGGGTCGAGGCCATTGGTTGGCTCATCTAAAATAATCAATGCAGGGTTGTGTACCAATGCTACGGCTATTCCCAGGCGTTGCTTCATGCCTTGACTAAAAGTTCTTACATAATCTTTTGCCCGGTCTTTTAACCCTACCATTTGCAATTGATCCATTAGTAACTGTTTAGTTACTTTAATACCACTCATTTTGGCAAAGATGGAAAGGTTATCATAAGCAGATAAATATTTATATAAATCTGGTTTTTCAATTACAGCACCTATTTGTTGCAAAATTTGAGATCTGTGGGTAGAAAGTTTTTTTTCGAATAAATTAATCTCACCACTCGTAGGTTGTATAAGGGTAAGCAACATTCTTATTGTAGTTGATTTACCTGCGCCATTTTGACCAAGAAAACCATATATATCGCCCTGATTAACAGTAAACGAAAGGTCATTTACTGCGTAAATATCATTAAATTTTTTTGAGAGATGATTAACCTCAATGATTAATGCCATACATAAATATTAGCGCCAAAGTTAGAACGGATAGCCGAACTAATTGTTCATTAAAATTATAGGCTATTGAAAATTTTATTCAAAAAAAGTTGGTTTTCTAAAATAAAGTATTACTTTTGTTTTAAGAAAGTCGCTTACCGCACTATCTTACCATAACCACAAACATCTCTACAAGTATTTATTTCTTCCAATCCTACAGAATCACATACCCGTTCCAATTTGCTGTGTATTAATCTAATTCACTTAGTTTATCTGTTATTCAAAATACACACAAGATGAAAAAGATTCTTACCTTATTAATTGCATCAATTGCAATAATTTCTGTTAAAGCACAAAAAAATGCTGATGTAGCTGTTCAACAAAGTACAGCAGCTTCTGAGTACAAAACGAACAGTTTGGTTACTGAACCAACTGCAACATATGTATCAGAAAATAAATTGAATGGCACTGCTAAAAAGGGGCTTTCTATAATGCCTAACGCTGCTACACAGGATATAAAAATTATATTTTCAACATACCAGGCAGCTGATGCAAAAATTGAAGTAATTGATGAAAATGGGAAGAAAGTTTTAGGACAGTCTGCTGCATTAATTGCCGGAAGTAACAGTATTAATATTGATAATTTCCATTCTTTAAATGAAGGAACTTATACCATACAATTAACCAGTAATAACGAAACGCATACTTCCAAATTTTTATATTGGAAATAAATTATAGATAACCAAGCACAAACAAAATGCTCTTCTGTAACTGGGAGGGCTTTTTTATTGCCCGTTATTGTCAGTCGGGTTCATGTATGTCTGTAATGCCTTAACATATATTTCAAAAGCCTCAATACCTTGCTTAGTAATTTTACAAATTGTTTGTGGGTAGTTATTGCTGAATTGTTTTTTTACTTCTATATAACCCGCCTCTTTTAGCTTATTAATTTGCACACTAAGGTTACCGGAAGTGGCATTTGTTTTTTCTTTTAAAAAGATAAACTCCGCTTCCTTAACACTAATGAGCAGGCTCATGACCGCTAACCGCAACTGTGAATGTAAAATTGGATCCAGCTCTTTAAACATTGGCTTTTTTATTTTGGCATTGATTCCATAAAATAAGTTCCGGAAAACTGTAAAATTTATTACCTGTTTTTTTCATAAAATTAATTAGCAACAGTTTTTTTATGTTTTATGCGAAGCAAATATCCGGGAATGATATAACTTATTAAAATAGCCAATGCGGATATTAAAATATTGGTATCATAATCTAAGTATGCAGAAGCAACAGCCAATAGCCATGCGCCAATGCCGCCCCATACAAGTGGAGAAAATTTTATTAACCGCCCGGTAACAAAACAGCCAATGCCATACAACAGTATATAAAATGTAAATGCATTTTGATAGCCAATTTTGCCAAATATAAAAGCCAAGGCAAAATATGTTATACCAATACTTATCCATAACTGTTCAATACTTTCTCCGATGTACGTTTTTACTTTTATTGTTTTACCTTTTTGAACACCTAAATAAACAGAACCTGCAATACCAATTAAAATCAAAACCCAGGCATAATAATGATACTGATAATGTACTACGTTTTTTAAAATATATTGCAGTATGCAGGCAGCAAAAACTACCCATCCCCATAACAGGAAAAAAACGCTGCTGTCAGCAACAGCGTTTTTTGTTTTGTTTATCATTCCTTGAATTAAGTCAATACTCTCTTTCGGTGAAAGATTTTCTGTTTGCATAAAAATATTTTTTAATAATTTATTGACAGCCCTTTAATAAATTTTCTACCTGCGGCTTTCCCCAGTTTGGGTTTATATCACTTGCAGGTTTAAAGCTGCCATATTTGTCCATGGCTGTTTCCAATACTGGTTTTGCAGTTTTGCAACCGCCGCCAAACTGTTCGGGTGTATATACCAGACCCTGTGCTTTTAAATAATATGGCCGTGGGTTAGCAGGGTCCTGTTGCATTGCAGCTTCAATATTACTGCTGCTCGCCGGACCATACTCCTGCCATCTTTGCTGGGGGTTCACCATCATATGGCAACTGGCAATCATACTTTTAATACAGGAGATTTCTGAATTATTTGGTGATAGAGAATCTGCTTTTGCTATCAGTACAGCGGCCCTATCTGCAAAACCATCTATCTTATCTTTATCCTGTATTATAAAGCCATAATTTACCTGGCAAAAAGCTGCATAATAATAGGGCAGCCATTGTGTTTTTTCCGCGGCGCCAATGCGTTCAAAACTATTGGATAACGTTAACAGGTCAGGAGGGTTTTTAAAACTGGAATCAATTACGCTTAAATTTTTTTTCATGGCGGCAATATATTTTTCGCTTTGAGCAGATGCAATTCCAGCAATGAATAACACCATTGTTGATAGAAATAATTTTTTCATTTTTTTAAGTTTGAAGAATGATGAATTGGTTTATTTTTTATTTTTTAATTTTTGATACTCTCTGTCGGCTAAATTTATTGTTTGAAAAACATAGACACCTGCAAAATGAAAGGCTAATCCAATACCCCAGCCAAGTGTTGTCCATATGGGCCATGGATATTCATTCCAATTACCATAAACTGCACTTCCTGTAAAGAACCATAATGCCCATAAAAAACCATTTACAATTATGTAAATCATTGCATGCCTTTTAAAGCCTGCTCTTTTTTGTGCAATCTCCCATAACTCAGGGTCTTTGCCTTCCGGAACCGGTTGTTGATAATGTGACATAATAAATTGTTTTTAAAAGTTTATTTGTTGCTGCTGTTCTTTATCATTTATGAATAACTTTTGTTTGTATTAAAGATTATTATTTATTGCATCCTGTGTCCTGTCGATACCAAAACTTAAAAAGCAACCAATAAATATAAACCGGCTGGCTGCGGGTGTTACCGCTACTTTTCTGCTTCCGTCATAACTGTAATTGTAACTGTATACCTGTTTTTGACCCAAAACATTATTAATGCCCAAAACCCATACAACAAATGCTTTGGAATTCGTTTTGCCAAGATTTGGCAGGTAGTTTACACTAAAACTCATCAAATTATAATTGATTGTTCTTCCCTGGTCGGCTATGCGGTATTTAGCCTGGGTAATATCATAAGTGATGTTATAATATGGCCTGCCTGTTGCAAAATTGTAACTTAAATTAAATCCTGTTTTCCAGGGTAACACAAACCTTTTAAACACAAAAACTGCGGTATGATTTGCTGCAAAAGAAGGCTGAATTTCGGAAGGATAATTCAGGTAATTTCTTTTTGTATCCAGGTACGAATAAGAAAACCAATAATCAACATTTTTAATAGTCTTCTTATCTCTCCAAAAAAATTCAATGCCCTGCGCTTTGCCATACCCGTTATTATTAAAAGCTATTTCTCTGCCGTTAATGCCGGGTGCTGTTTTATACAGGTCATCATATTTTTTATAAAATAA
>JAYVZR010000249.1:0-4802 GCA_043783135.1 Ferruginibacter sp.
ACTTTTTCCTCAAGGCGAAGTTGGCGGGTGGCTTTTTTGCCAAATTCGGTCCTGATTTGTCCTTCGATTGTAATTGTTTTCATTTAAATTATTTTTTTATGAGGCGCAAAGGTAGGGGAATAATGGATAATTATTACATGTAAAATAGTAAATAGAGAATTTTATCCCAATCAACCGGACAATCCCCATCAAACTTACCATCAGCTATTTTTATCAGCCATTCGGCTTCTTAAGAAAAGGCTGTTTATGCTCTTATTTTCCAATGCATTACGAATAGCTATAGCGAACAGTTCCGCAGTAGAAGCAACTCTTATCTTTCCGCCGTGGTATTTCAAGGGTATTGTATCGCAAACTACCAGCTCTTCTAACGCACTATTTTCAATATTTTCATACGCATTACCACTTAAAACGGGATGAGTACAAAAGGCCCTTACACTACGGGCTCCTTTTTCTTTTAGCAATCCTGCACTTTTAGCTAATGTGCCGCCAGTGTCGCAGATATCATCTATTAACACTATATCCCTGTCTGTAACATCTCCTATTACAACCATACTCGCTATTTCATTGGCTCTTTTTCTGTGTTTATCACAAATAACCATCTCGCTTTCAAAGTAAGATGCCACTTCACGGATTCTATTGGCGCTACCTACATCGGGTGCCGCAAATGTGAGGTTCTCCAATTTCAAACTTTCTATATACGGAATAAAAATGGCGGAAGAATCAAGGTGATCAACCGGGATATCAAAATATCCCTGAATTTGTGGAGCATGCAAATCCATCGTAACAACCCTGTCAGCTCCTGCAGCAGTAAGCATATTTGCTACCAGTTTTGAACCAATTGCTACTCTTGGCCTATCCTTTCTATCTTGCCGGGCATACCCATAATAAGGCATTACAGCAATTACTTTATATGCTGAAGCCCTTTTTGCTGCATCAATCATCAGCAACAGCTCCATTAAATTATCTGTAGGTGCAAAAGTGCTTTGAATTAAAAATACAAACTGTCCCCGGATGCTTTCCTGGAATTCAACACCAATTTCACCATCACTAAAGCGCTGTATATTTACCTTACCTAAGGGTTCGCCAAATTTTTTGGCGATAGCCTCAGAAAGGTATTGAGAACCAGTACCGGAAAAAAGCTTTGCGTTGCTTGACATATTATTGTAATTGCGAAATGAATAAAAAAAGTAAGATGGTGCAAAACTATCGTTTAATAATTGATGTTTAAATTTATGCAATGGAAAATATCAACAAACCTTCCACTTCTATAAAAAACTGGGCAGTTGATGACAGGCCAAGGGAGAAATTATTAACAAAGGGAGCCGAAGTTTTAAGCGATTCGGAGTTGCTCGCCATTTTAATAAACAATGGTCATAAAGACAAATCAGCAGTAGAATTAGCAAAGGAAATTTTAAAACTCGGCAGCAATAATTTGAATGAATTAGGGAAACTTTCATTAAAAGAACTGCAAAAAATTAAGGGTATTGGTGAAGCAAAAGCAATTACTATTGCAGCCGCACTTGAACTTGGCAGAAGAAGGCATTACTCATTTGCTTTAGATAAAACAGTTATTAAAACCAGTAAAGACATTGCACAATACTTAAGAACGGCCATCAAAGATTTTAGCTATGAAGTTTTTGCCGTTTTGTATTTAAACAAAGCCAATAAAGTAAATCATTTTGAAATTGTCAGCCGGGGTGGTTTAACGGGTACTGTTGCTGACCCCAGGATAATTTTAAAAATTGCATTGGAACAAGAAGCCACGTCTATTATTCTATGCCACAATCATCCATCTGGTAATTTAAAACCCAGTAAAGCAGATGAAGCGCTTACACAAAAAATAAAATCAGCAGCAGCATACCTGGATATTTTGGTAATGGATCACCTGATTGTTAGCGAAGAAGGCTTCTTTAGTTTTTCTGATGATGGCATTTTATAATGCTCTAAGCCTGCGCAGTTGGCCCGCCAAATGTAAAAGGAATTTCCAGGGCTTCCATATCCTGAATTATTCCGTTAGCCGCTTCAAACTTCTTCACATTTTCAACCATTGCCTTCATAAAACGTTTTGCATGAAAGGGAGTTAAAATGATACGGCTCTTTACTTTACTTTTAGGAGTGCCGGGCATTACATTCACAAAGTCAATTACAAACTCTGCATGGCTATGGGTAATGATGGCAAGGTTGGCATAAATGCCTTCTGAAACTTCTTCGGAAATCTCTATATTTATTTGATTGGGTACTTGTTGATCGGGCATGTAAAATATTTAAAAGTATTTTTTAGTTAATAATAAGGGCTGTTTCACAAAAGTATGAAATAGCCCTTAAAAAAAATTATTCAACAATATTACTCTTTTTTTAAAACAAGCAGGTATTCTCCAAAACTACCCTGGTCAACAGCATAATCAAGGGTAATACTTACAGTTTGTGTGCAAGGGATGACCCTATTATCCGGATTGCTTGATAGTGTTTGTGCTGTTGGATTTGTATAGGTGAGGTCCCATAAAAAGTAATCGCCTATTTTTTGTTTTATAATGGAAACTTTTAAACTTACAGGGTCAACAGTAACTTCAATGGGTATCGGATTTTTAACCGCTGGCTGTAAAAAGGAAAATTGTGTAGGATTTATAGTTGTTAAAACTACAGTTGAACCTGGTACAAAATCTCCAAAGGCATCAGATACAACAATAAAATTTCCGCTATACGCAACAGTGTCATATTCTACCTTGGTATTATAAACAAGCGATGTTTGAACACCGCCATATTCACCTGAAACACCGGCGCCATAAGGGTTACCTACTGCAGGAAATGCTTCATATACAGTACCGCTTTGTGTCGTTATATTTACCCCTAGAGTAAAGAAATCGCAGGTTTCTACAGAGCCAATTAATGCTATTAATTGAGGCCCAGTAAATGATACAACCGTAGGATAAGTAGTTATATTAGCTTGAAGTACTTTAACCGAACTTTTAACGCCATTTTTTATTACAACAAGATCCATCTTTTGTGGAGGTGTATCTGATTTAAAGAAAACATCTACACTAACTTTTCCTACAAAATTAGCAATGTCCGAAACAACTATTGTTTCAGTACCTGAAGCATCCTTTAACAAACTTGGAACCGGTACCCTTGTAAGTGCAGGAATCTTCGGATTGTCTGTTTTTTGACAAGCACTTAAAACCGTGATGGCTGCTAAAATGCTATAGGTTATTATTTTTTTCATTAGTAAATACTATTATAATTATAAATTAAGGCTGCCAAAAAACTTTATCTGTAGCAGGTTGCTTTTGCGCCGGAGCATTTGAGTTACTGGTTAGTTCGGCTGATGGCCATGGAAGTGAGAAAGGATAGGCCATATTTAAACTTACCGGTACTGGAAGCTGTGGAGGAACGACTAATGGGTTACCATTTACTGGTGGTTGAACAAAACCGCCTGGTGCCATCAGCGGGTTGTTTGGATTAAAAAGAATTGGAAAGCCAGTTCTTCGATAATCTGTATAAGCATCGATTGCGCTACCAAAACTTGATATCCATTTTTGTGTCATGATGATTTGTAATTGCTTACTGGTATTTGCATCATACTCGGCCATTACTTTTGCTGTGTAATCTGCAACAGCTCCGCTACCTGTTAAAAGCGGTACACCTGTTGTACCTGTTTTTGCTACT
Source organism: Ferruginibacter sp. (assembly GCA_043783135.1). GTDB lineage: Bacteria > Bacteroidota > Bacteroidia > Chitinophagales > Chitinophagaceae > Ferruginibacter. The sequence goes on from JAYVZR010000249.1 coordinate 3,664, forward strand.
ACAGCATCTACCTGTTTAAAAGATTCAGTAATTGCTGCGAGTGTTTTAGCTCTTGCATTGCCGGTAACTGCACCTTGTTTTATTAATTCGGCCTCAAGATATAACCTGTCTGCATAGGTTATAAATCTATAGGGTGCTGCCCCTGTAGCTGAAGTGGCATTAATTGGTGCACCAACTCCATCATCATATTTTCCACCGACAGGATATATCCCTAATATAGTCATGGTATTTTGCTGGCTTCTGGCAGCATCAGGACCATTTGAACCAAAATAAACAGAAACAAAAGAATTGTCCCGGTATTCAGTAGGGTTGCCGTCGTTTACTTCTTGTTGCCCTTGCTTTATCTGATTAAAAAAGTAATATGGAATTCTTGGATCTTCATTGCCGGAAAAAATATTAAGATTATACCCCTTTAAAATTTCGTAAAACCATGGACTTATATTCTGTGTTCTTTGGCCTGCCGGATAATCATTATACCCTGGGTTTTTACTTTCTGAACTATAGGGAAGCTGAAAATTTTCTGAAGTACCGTTTATTAAATTAGCAGGCGTAGCTAAAAGGGCGGTAACTTCTGCAGAAACATTTTTAACTAATCTTATTTGCGTATACAATTTAAGTTTTAAAGTATTAGCAGCCTTAACCCATTTTGTTACATCTCCCCCATAAATAACATCATCGCCTGCCGGTGAAAGTGGGTTTGCTGAAGGATTTTTTAAATCAGCAATGCCTTCATCAATTAAGGTAAATAATTTGGGGTAAATGTTTGAATCAATATCAAATTTTGGATTTCTTATATTTTTTAGTAACTGTGTTGCTTCGCTATAAGGTATATCACCAAATACATCAACCAACTGGCTAACGGCATAGGCTTTTATTATTTTTGCAATGCCAGCATATTTAAAATTGCCTGCCGAATTTGCTTCATTAACTATAATATCAGCATTTGTTAACACAGTACTATAATAAAAATTCCACATCGGATCAACAAAACCACTACTTCCGGTAACATTATATCCATCCGGAGCTTCTCTAACCGTAATTCTATGTACATAAACTTCTAACGCTGCCGACATGCCGCTATAAATTGCACTTGCGTTACCCATATTTTGCTCAATTTGAGGCAGCAAATTTTTTACCGG
>JAYVZR010000250.1:0-12561 GCA_043783135.1 Ferruginibacter sp.
CCTTCTTGAGCAGAAACCTGTTTCACTAATGTATTTGTTAAGGCTTTTATCCATTTAATTATAATAAAATAACTCATTAAAGATAGGAACTGATTTTTATTATTGTATGGCTAAAGATAATTCGGCATAATTTTTATTACTACAAAACAATTAACGGGCAAATACGTTTCTTTGTATAAAACAAACTGATTTTTAAACTGTAACCCAACCCTCAATTTATATTCCATAATAAATTAATGAAAAAACTATTGTTTTATTTTGCGTTTTTATTGCCAGCAGGCCTTGTGCATGCTCAAAAGTTACACATTACAACTTTTGGCGGAATCAGCAATTACCAGGGCGATCTACAGGATAAGAGATTTACTTTTAAACAAGCTAATGTTGCTGTGGGTATTGGTGTTGCTTACGAACTAACAGACCAATTGTATGTTACAGCTAATTTTAAAATTGGGAAACTTAGTGCGAATGATAAAAACTCAAACTTGAACCAGGCTCGCAATTTAAATTTTACAACTTCATTATCTGTTGTTCAAATTGGTGTGGAGTATGATTTTTTGAACCTGAATGTGCAAAAATTTACACCATATGTGTTTGCTGGTTTGTCTGTTTATCATTTCAATCCTTATACATACGATACCGCTGGTAACAAACAGTACCTTCAACCCTTGAGTACAGAGGGCCAGGGCTTTTATAATAACAATAAAAAATATAGCCTCACTCAAATTGCTATACCTTTTGGAGGCGGCATTAAATATGCTTTGACTGATAATCTAAGAATAGGCGCCGAAATTGGGCTAAGCAAATTATTTACCGATTATCTTGATGATGTAAGCAATACTTATGTTGATGAAGGGTTGTTATTAGCCAATAGAGGCCCGGTTGCTGTAGAGCTTGCTTACAGGGGAGAAGAAATAAACCCTGCTGCCACTTATCCCGCTGGTGGAACTGGAAGGGGCAACCCCTCTGGTAAAGATTGGTACTATTTTGCAGGAGTGACTTTAAGTTTTCGCCTCAATCCAGGTAACAGCACTGGATATAGAGGAAAAAATAAAAGTGCCTGCCCTGTAAACGTTTATTAACCTCTTTTAATACTATCGCATAAAAACTATTCTACGGATTTAGTGTTTTACTTTTACAGTGAAATCGAAAAAGAATGGCATATAAAAGTTTAGAAGCATGTTTATTATATCTGGAAACTAAGGGGCAATTAGTTCGTATAAAAGAAGAAGTAGATCCTTGGCTTGAAATGGCAACCATTCATTTAAGGATACATGAAGCAGGGGGGCCGGCTATATTATTTGAAAATGTAAAAGGGAGTAAATTCAGGGCAGCTTCAAATATTTTTGGAACACTCGAACGGAGTAAATTTATTTTTAGAGATACACTGCCCCTGGTACAGCAGTTGATTGAATTAAAAAATGATCCGGTAAAGGCTATCAAAAATCCCATTAAAAATTTTACTGCAGGAGTTGCTGCCTTAAAGGCATTGCCCTTAAAAAATCCTGCAGCTAAACCGGTATTATTTCAACAAATACAAATTGAAGAAATACCACAAATTCAACACTGGCCAATGGATGGGGGAGCTTTTGTTACATTACCACAGGTATATACAGAAGATATCGACCAGCCTGGTATAATGAATGCCAACCTTGGTATGTACCGCATACAGCTTTCTGGAAATGAATATGAATTAAATAAAGAAATTGGCTTGCATTACCAGTTGCACCGTGGTATTGGTGTTCATCAAACCAAAGCCAATAATAAAGGACGGCCTTTAAAAGTAAGTGTATTTGCAGGAGGGCCGCCAGCCCACAGTGTAGCAGCAGTAATGCCTTTGCCAGAAGGCATCAGCGAAATGACTTTTGGAGGAGTATTAGGAGGAAGAAGATTTCGTTACACATATGTTGATGGATTTTGCATAAGCACTGATGCAGATTTTGTTATAACCGGAGAAGTATATCCCGGAGAAAATAAACCAGAAGGCCCATTTGGAGATCATCTTGGTTATTATAGTTTACGGCATTCTTTTCCTTTAATGAAAGTGCATAAAGTATTTGCAAAAAAAAATGCCATCTGGCCATTTACAGTAGTGGGCCGTCCACCGCAGGAAGATACCAGTTTTGGCCGATTGATACACGAAATAACCGGCAGTGCTTTACAGGCAGAAATATCAGGTTTAAAAGAAGTACATGCAGTTGATGCGGCCGGCGTACACCCGTTATTGTTAGCCATTGGCAGCGAAAGATATACACCATACATGCCTGCCAAACAACCTGCGGAAATATTAACTATTGCCAATCATATTTTAGGTACTGGCCAGTTAAGCCTTGCCAAGTTTTTGTTTATTACTGCAGATGACAGCAATATGCTTTGTACAAATAATATCCAGTCATATTTTGAGTATATTTTACAAAGGATAGTTCTTACACGTGATATTCATTTTTACACCAACACAACTATTGATACATTAGATTATTCTGGCACATCTTTAAATACGGGCAGCAAAGTGGTAATAGCTGCCTATGGCGACACTATAAGAACATTAATCACAGAAGTATCGGATTGTTTAAAGGAGTTGCAGGGTTTTGAAAATGCAGCATTAGTAATGCCGGGTATTATTGCTTTGCAGGCAAAATCATTTGTAAGTTATGAGATAGCAGAAAAGGAAATAGAAACTTTAAACCTGCAATTAAAAAGTAAAACAGATCAATTACAAAATGTTCCTTTATTGGTTGTTTGTGACGACAGTCATTTTGTAAGCAGCAATCTGAATAATTTTTTATGGGTTACATTTACCCGGTGCAACCCATCACATGATATTTATGGCATAGAGAGCTTTATCCTTAATAAACACTGGGGATGCAATGGCCCTTTGGTATTTGATGCAAGAATAAAACCACACCATGCTCCACCGGTTGAAAAAGATGCTGCCACAGAAAAAAGGATTGAAAGGCTGTTTAATAAAGGAGGAAGTTTGTATGGAATTTTATAATTTTTTTTTAAGCATAATATTATCTTCTAAATAGAAGTTCATGAAAATATTAAAACTGGTTTTTACTGCCTTAATTTTTTGCTCCTGTACTGCACAAACAAAACAGCCGGCATTAGTCATTAATAAAAATGATAACAGCCTGCTTTGGGAGATAAGTGGAAATGGCCTTCAGAAACCATCTTACCTGTTTGGCACTTTTCATTTAATGTGTAAAAGCGATATCATTTTCAGCCCACAGCTAAAAACAGCCCTGCATCTTTCAGATAAAGTTTATATGGAGATGGATATGGATGACCCTGCTACCATTTTCGGGGGAATACTGCTTATGAATATGAAAGATGATAAAACTTTACAGCAATTATATACTCCTTCAGATTATAAAAAAGTTGAGACCTATTTTAAAGACAGCCTTCATACACCCATGTCTTTTATAGAAAAAATGAAACCATTTTTTTTGGAGGCCATGCTTTACCCAAAAATGATGCCTTGCAAATCAATATCGGGGGTAGAAGAAGAATTAATGAAACTGGCAAAGCTGGATAAGAAAGAAATAAAAGGACTGGAGACCATCGAATTTCAGGCATCTGTATTTGACAGTATCCCATACGAAGAACAGGCAAAAGAGTTATTAAAATCTATTGACAGCATGGCTGAAGGCAAAAAATTATTTGATACTATGTTGAATGTTTACAAAAGCCAGCAGCTTAATGAAATAGAAAATCTCTTTAATAAAAGTGAACTGGGTTTAGAAGAACACCAGGATATTTTATTAGACAATAGAAATAAAAACTGGGTTGGGCAATTAAAGAATATTATGAAAACAAATGCGGTGTTTATTGCTGTAGGTGCTGGCCACCTGGTAGGTAAAACCGGATTGATTGCTTTGCTGCGTAAAGAAGGTTATACTGTAAACCCTTTGTTGAATCAGTAAAATATAAAATAGTTAATAATGCAAAAGGCCGCTATTAAATAGCGGCCTTTCATAAATATTTTTTTATTAAAACTGTTCCAGTTTACTAAAAAAGAAATCACCTTCAATTAAAGAATTTGCATCACTATCACTGCCATGGATGGCATTTTCACCAATAGAAGCCGCATATAATTTACGGATAGTTCCTTCTGCTGCCTGCGCCGGATTGGTAGCACCTATCAATATCCTGAAATCTTCTACAGCATTGTTTTTTTCTAATATTGCTGCTGCAATTGGGCCACTGCTCATAAATTCTACCAATTCACCATAAAATGGCCTTTCCCTGTGTACAGCATAAAATTCACCCGCTTTTTCTGTAGAAAGTTGAAGCATTTTTAATGCAACGATCTTAAAACCTGCACCATTTATTTTTTCTAAAATAGCACCTGTGTAACCTTTTTTGGTTGCATCGGGTTTAATCATCGTAAATGTTCTGTTACTCATAGTATTATTTTGAGGCGCAAAGATAACCGGTTTTTAGTTGATTGGTTTTAAATATTGAGTTAAAAAAAGATGTTTTGTCAGCCTAATTGGCGTTACTTAAAAGTTAATATGGTATATAATATCTAAAACTAAAAACTTTCAACTACTTTTGCGCCGCTTTATGCAGTCAACTGATCAAATATTTTCTTTATTATCACAGCCACGCAATGTTGTTATAACTACCCATCAAAAACCTGATGGCGATGCTATGGGGTCTTCATTAGGCTTGTATAATTTTTTAATTCAGTTTGGCCATACGGTTACCGTTATTTCGCCTACCAACTGGGCAGATTTTTTAAACTGGATGCCGGGAACAAAAAATGTATTGGATTTTGAAAGACAGACAGAGGTTGCCAATAATGCAATTGATGATGCTGACTGGATATTTTGCCTGGATTTTAATACGCTTAACCGTACCAAACGGATGGAGGAAAAACTGGGTAACGCAGCGGGTAAAAGGATTTTAATCGACCATCACCAGCAACCGCAAGTTGATAAATTTGCTTACGGCGAAAGCGATATCAATAAAAGTTCCACCTGCGAAATGGTATATGATTTTATTATTGCCAGTGGTTATGAAGATAAAATAAATGGTGCGGTTGCAGAATGTTTGTATGCAGGTGTAATGACAGATACGGGGTCTTTTCGTTTTCCTGCCACTACTGCCAATGTACACAAAATGGTTGCCAAGCTTAAAGAAAAAGGGTTAGACCATGGGCCTGTACACGAAGCATTGTATGATAATTTCCTGGAAAACCGTTTTCGTTTTTTAGGAAATGCATTGCTTAACAGGATGGAAGTATTTTACGAATACAATACTGCCCTGATAGCTATTCCGCAGGCAGACCTTATTAAATACAATATAAAAACAGGTGATACAGAAGGATTGGTAAATTATCCTTTAAGTATACAGGGAATAAAACTGGCGGCTATTATTATCGACAGGGGAGAAGAACGTAAAAGTTCTTTTAGAAGCAAAGGCGGCTTTGATGTAAATACTTTTGCCCGTAATTATTTTAATGGAGGCGGCCATTTTAATGCTGCAGGCGGACAAAATAAAGAGCCATTTGAAGAAGTTGTGGCAATGTTTATTAAAGCCATGAAAGAAAATAAAGATCAATTAAGCAATTATCAATTTTAAATATAAAAACAATGAAGCAATTTTTTTATCTATTGGCAGTGTCAACTGTAATACTTGCCGGTTGTAACGGCGGCGGGTCTTTTAAGAAAGGCGAAAAAGGGATGGAGTACAAAATAATTTCTGAGGGTAGTGGTAAAACCATGCAAAACGGAAACTTTTTTGAAATTCAATTTGAACAGACTTACAAGGGTACCGGTTTAGATACCGTTTTGTATGATTCAAGAAAAGTAGCTAACCAGATTGGAACTCTGGATTCTGCCGGAGGAATGCCTCTTACCTATTACAATATATTTAAACAGGTAAAAAAAGGCGACAGCATTATCGTAAAACAATTAGTTGACAGCGTAACAAAAGACGGCGAAAGGCCCCTCTTTATGAAAAAAGGCGGTTACCTGATTGCACACTATAAAATTGTAAATATTTTTACAACCAAAGAAGGTGCTGACAGTGCTTATAAAGTACAAATGGAATTGGCCAGAACAAGGGACTCTTTAAAGGCTATTGTACAACTGCAAAAAGATGATAAAACAATTGCAGGCTTTCTTGCATTAAAAAATATTAAGGCACAAAAAACTGCCAAAGGAACTTATGTAGAAATTGTACAGGAAGGTACTGGTGCAAAAGTGAATGATTCTGTGGGTGTTAAAATTAAATACACAGGTAAAAGTTTTGAGGGCAAACCATTTGATTCAAATGTAGATTCTCAGTTTAATCATACAGAACCACTTCTTGTTAATATGTGGGCCCCAAGGGTAATTCCTGGCTGGGTTGATGGATTAGCTGTGCTTTCAAAAGGTACAAAAGCAAGGTTCTACATTCCATCTTCTTTGGCTTACGGTGCTCAGGGTCAAAAACCAGAAATTGCCCCTAACGAAAACCTTATTTTTGATATTGAAGTAGTAGACCTTGTTGATAAAAAACAAGGCTCTGCAGAAGAAATGGCAATGCAACAAAAAATGATGCAACAGCAACAGATGATGCAGGCAATGCAACAACAACAAAGGCAGCAACAGCAGCAACCTGCGGGCAAATAATAATTATATAGTTCATAAAAAAGCGGCCTTGTGAAAAGCCGCTTTTTTTATGCTTTTGTGTAACTATCCAACAACTGTATTGATTCTTTTGCTTCCTTTACATCATGAACCCTTACAATACTGGCACCGTTTAATAAAGCAATTGTATTTAAAACTGTTGTTCCGTTTAAGGCTTCGTTTGCAGTAAGGCCAAGGGTTTTATAAATGGTTGCTTTCCTGGAAATGCCAGCCAGTATTGGCTTTTGAAGCATCTCAAAAACAGCCATATTTTTCAGCAAGGTAAAATTATGACCTATGGTTTTGCAAAAACCAAAGCCCGGGTCAATGATAATGTCTTTTATTCCTGCTGCTGTACAGTCTGCGATTTTTTTAATAAAAAAATCAAGCACTTCCTGTACAACATTTTCATAGCTGGCATTTTGCTGCATATTTTCCGGACTGCCTTTCATGTGCATACAAATGTAGGGAACCTGTAAAGCAGCCACAGTTGGTATCATTTCCTCATCCAGGTTGCCGGCACTTATATCATTAACGATTGAAGCCCCCGCATTAACCGCTGCTGCGGCCACTCTGCTGTGATATGTATCAATAGATAAAATTATTTCCGGATATTTTTCATGTAGCAATTGTATAACCGGCAATACCCTTTTCATTTCTTCTCCGGCAGTAATTCGCTCACTTAGTGGTCTGGTGCTTTGTCCGCCAATATCAAGTATATCTGCGCCTTCGCTTATCATTTTTTCAGCCAATGCAAGAATGGCATTTGATTCATTATGCAAATGCTGGTTATAAAATGAATCGGGTGTAGCATTTATTATGCCCATTACCAATGGGTTTTCAATCACCAATAATTTTCCTTTACAGTTAAGTGTGTACATCAGGCAGAAACAAGTATTTTTGACAATAAACAAAAGTAGATACATTCAGCAAACAATGAACACTAATCAACAATACGATACTGCTATTCAATCCTGCCGGGAAATTTTTTTACAAAAAGCAAAAGATTATGGAACTTCCTGGAGGGTGTATAGAACCATTTCGGTAGCAGACCAGATTTATATAAAAGCAAAGCGCATCCGCACCATACAACAAAAGGGAACCCAAAAAATTGGCGATGATATACTCAGTGAATTTAAAGGCATTTTAAATTATGCGATCATTGGGTTGATACAATTGGATAAAGACAGCGATGAAACCGAAGACCTTCCTGTAGAAGAAGTAGCTGCTTTGTATAATGAAAAAACAAGCATTGCTAAAAAATTGATGGAAGATAAAAATCATGATTATGGTGAAGCATGGCGTGAAATGAGCCAGGAAAGTTTTGCAGATCTGATACTGGCAAAAATATTGCGCATTAAACAAATATTATTGAATGATGGAGCAACAATCATTAGCGAAGGAATAGATGCCAACTTTTATGATATTATGAATTATGCTGTTTTTGCTTTGATATTGATCAAAGAAGGGAAACATAAAAAATAGCGGCTACAAATTTTAAATTATAAACTGTTTGGTTTTAACCATCAAAAATTATGAAATTAAGTGTAAAAATTGCAAGAATTATTGTGGGTGTTTTATTTGTTTTTTCAGGATTGGTAAAAGCAATTGATCCATTAGGTTTGACTTATAAAATGCAGGAATTTTTTGAAGTATGGACAAGGGAAGGCTATGCACCAATGATAATGAACTGGATGTATAATCACTCTTTTTTATTTTCAGTTATTATCATTACGATTGAAGTAGTGTTTGGTGTAGCCCTATTGACCGGGTGGAACAAAAAGTTAGTATTGCGGTTTTTATTGGGGCTGATGCTGTTCTTTACATTTTTAACAACCTATGTGTTGTTTAGTGGTAAGATAGTCACCTGCGGCTGCTTTGGTGATTGTATTCGCATAACACCCCTGCAAACTTTTATAAAAGATATTATTCTTTTACTACTGATTATTTTTCTGCTTTTTAAGCAGCAATATATTAAGCCTTTATCTGCGCAGATGCTACCTGTTGTACTCGTATTGGTAAGCATAATTGCAGTTACTTTATTACAGATGCATGTAATTGAACACCTTCCTTTAATAGATTGCCTGCCTTACAAAAAAGGAAACGATCTTTTACAATTCCGGAAAATGCCCGCCAATGCAATACCCGATAAATTTGAGTATAGTTTTGTGTACCAGAAAAACGGGGTAAAAAAATCATTTAGTGCCAGCCAGTTGCCAGACAGTACCTGGACTTTTGAAGACCGAAAACAAACGATGGTACAAAAAGGATCAAACAATATACCGCTGATAAATGATTTTTCTTTAACAGACTCTGCTGGTATCGATGTTACAGAACCATTGCTAAGCAACAGCGGAAACTACTATTTATTTTTCTTAAAAGATATTGAAGGAAGTACAGTAAACTGGTCAGCTGCTTTTGCAAACCTTTGGCAAAAAGCAAAAGAACAAAACAGGCCATTGTATATTGTAACTGCTGACAAAGAAAAAGTTACTACATTTTTTAATAAAAAAAATAACTACCATGTATCGGTATATACCTGCGATGGCACGGCTATAAAAACCGCAGCCAGGACAAACCCTACCTTATTTTTATTGAAGGGCCCGGTAGTACAGGATAAATGGGGCTGGGCCGATATAGGTGAAGCAATTAAATAATACACAAATACAACTTGAACCAGATAATAAAAAAATTATTTTATTCTTTATTGGTATTACTGGGAGTGGTGATATTGGTATTCATAATGTTCCAGGGGTTTGGTGACCCGGCGAGGCTTATTGTTGGCCAAACGGGTGATAAAAAAACCATGGATAATATCCGTAAAGACCTATACCTGGACCAGCCAAAATGGAAACAGTTTGTTTTATATTTAAATGACGTAAGCCCAATTGGCATTCATACAAAAGCAGATATTGATAAAAAAGAACTGCAAGGATTATTTATTGGCGGCAATACCAACATCGGGTTTAAAATTCCTTATCTCCGTAAAAGTTATCAAACAAAAAAAAATGTAGGAATCGTGCTAATGGAAGCATTGCCGGGCACTTTGTTATTGGCTGCTGCCGCTATGTTATTTGCAACCATATTTGGTATTTTGTTAGGGGTTTTAGCTGCGGTAAAAAAAGGAACCTGGCTTGATACCTCTGCAATATTTGCCAGCATTGCTGGTATATCTGCCCCTTCTTTTTTTATGGCAATCATTATTGCTTTTTTATTTGGAGTAGTACTGCATCCTTATACCGGCTTAAATTTAACAGGCAGTTGGTTTGATGTTGATGAAGTAACAGGGGAGAAATATCTTACACTAAAAAATTTAATTCTTCCCGCATTTACTTTAGGCATACGGCCATTGGCAATTATTACCCAACTCACCCGTAGCAGCATGCTGGATGTTTTGAGCCAGGATTATATCCGCACTGCTTATGCAAAGGGGCTAAGTAAAAGAACAGTTATTTTTAAACATGCTTTACGCAATGCACTCAACCCGGTTATAACCGCTATAACAGGCTGGTTTGCGGAATTATTAGCCGGGGCATTTTTTGTTGAATATATTTTTGGCTGGCAGGGGATTGGTAAAATAACCGTAGATGCACTGGAGAAATTAGATTACCCGGTAGTAATGGGGTCTGTATTGGTAAGTGCCTGTATTTTTATTTTTATAAATATCCTGGCAGATGTATTGTATTCAGTAGTTGACCCAAGAGTAAAAATTTAATGGTGAAATTTTGACAATAAATAGTCTAATTTTTTCGCTATAATAATTCACCATTGCCTATTCACCATTGACCATTCACGATTCACTTTATCACCACATCGGTAATTATTTTTTCACCAAGCGCTTCGTTTACCCGTTCAATTATTTTTTCCTTTTGAAATAATAGTTCATGCTTAAGTTGTGCAACAGAACTGCTTATAAAAAGTGTTTGATTGATGATTTGAATTTTATCTGTATACTTTGCAATAGTTTTGCCCATAATCTGTTCCCATATTTCTTCAATACGCAAAGCCTGTATACCACTTTTTAAACGGCTTTGTTTTAAAAATTGCTGAATAGCATCCTGAATTGAAAATTCGCCCATGGCACAAAGATAATACTATCAATCTGATGTCGTCTTTTTGTAAAGCCGAGCCTATTTAAATTAGCTAAGCCTTCAAAACTTATAACTCATAACTTATAATTTATAACTCCAATCAATTCAATTCAATTATTTGATATGCCGTTTTTAAACCTTTAAATGCTTCTTCCAGTCTTTCTTTATGTGTGTCGGTTATAAAAACCTGCCCTGTATTTTTATTACAAACCCAATGCAATAAATTCTGCATCCGCATATCATCTAGTTTTTCAAATACATCGTCTAATAATAAAATGGGAGCAAAGCCCTTATTCAATTTCAGCAGTTCAAACTCTGCCAGTTTTAAAGCAAAAAGCAAACTCTTTCTTTGCCCTTGCGAAGCCGTTGTTTTAAATAATTGGCCATTAAGTTCAATGGCAATATCATCTTTATGAACACCTCCGTTACTGCGTTGCAATAAAAAATCTTTTTGCCTGCAGTTATTTAATACAGTTATAAAATCATTACTGTTTAACTGGCTTTCATATTGCAGCGAAACAATTTCATTATTGTTGGCAATTTGATTGTAAAACTGCTGCACCAGTGGAATTAATTGCTGTGTAAAATCTTTTCTTCTTAAATAAATAAAATTACCCGGTTGTAATAATTGATTGTCAAATACCTCAAGTAAATCACTGTCCATCTTACCCGATTCTGCAAACTTCTTTAACAGGCTGTTTCTTTGCTGTAATACTTTGGTATAAATAATTAATTGTTGCAGATATTCCTGGTCAACCTGGCTGATAACTGTATCAATAAAGCGCCTGCGTTCTTCACTGCCACCCACTATCAGTTCAATATCATCAGGGGCAATCATTACACTTGGAAATTTTCCGATATGATTGGAAAATTTTGAGTAAGGTATATCGTTTAGCAAAAACTCTTTTTTCCCGGCAGCCCTCAAAATACAAACTATGACAGAGGGCTTATCTTTATCAGGGGGTATTTTTATATCGCCGCCTTCATTCGCTTCGCGAACAATAGGAGGGAGAGAACCCTCCAGCCTGAACCCATCTGTATTGAATTTACTATTCAGTCCATCTGTTTTTGTAAAATAGCTTTTAGTAAAGCACAGGTAATAAATGGCGTCCAGCAGGTTGGTCTTTCCTTTACCATTTAATCCACAGATGCCAATCACCCTTTCTGTAAAATTGAAAGAGGAAAAATCGTAATTTTTAAATTGAGTGATAGTTATTTTTGTAAGCCTTAACATGGGGCTGCAAGATAAATTAAAAATAAAGTCTTTTACTACCGCCAAGGCCTTAATAGTTTTATTTCGCACAGATATATGTATCAATTATTTTCTTAATAAAAAGACCTGAGGTTTTCAACATTACTGTTTATTACAATTTGAGTTAACCCATCTATGCAATGCTAACCAGGGTTTTTTCCAGAGGATAACCCCAAAAAAGCAATGTAAAACAGCGTCTTTTCGGCTTATTTAATTTACCAATTTCTCCCTTATCTTTGCAGCCTAAAATTATAACCCATTGGCTACAAAGTTTTCTAAAGAAACATACCTGTATTGGTACGAACTAATGCTTTTATTGCGCCGCTTTGAAGAAAAGACTGGCCAGTTGTACGGAATGCAAAAAATTCGTGGCTTCTGCCATTTGTATATTGGGCAGGAAGCTGTAGCAGCCGGATGTATGACCGCTACCAATCCTGATGATAAATTTATTACTGCTTACCGCTGCCATGCTTTGGCAATTGCTAAAGGCGTTACCCCAAAAGCTACCATGGCAGAATTGTATGGAAAAGCTACGGGATGCAGCAAAGGAAAGGGTGGCAGTATGCATATTTTTGGAGTTGATGTTGGTTTTTTTGGTGGC